>CALCKS010000321.1 GCA_937965895.1 uncultured Campylobacter sp. | reverse complement strand
CCGCCTATGCTCCACGTGTTTGCGTTGCTGATAAAGATATTTTCAAAATCCACGCTAGAAAATCCAAAAAGTCCCGTTAGCGAGATGGACGGTAGATAGTCGGCCTTTGCGACGCCGATTAGCGCGTTAGTCGCGTTTAGATCGGCGTAGGCTTTAGCTACGTCGCTCCTTCGCAGTAGTATGTCCGCGCTCACGCCAGCACTTACTTCGGGCTCTTTAGGCAGCATTTTAGCGCTCTGCACGGCTCCGTTTAGGATCTCGTCATTTGATTTGCCTGTTAGTACCGCTACGGATGTTAGAGCCTGAGATAGCGAGGTTTGCACCTCTAGCAGGCTTACTTTTGCGCTTTCAACGGCTGCTTTGCTTTGCAGATAGGTCGTCTCGTTTATACCGCCTAGATCAAGCTGCGTTTTGCGAAGCGCTAGCGTCTCCTCGTAGGTTTTTAGCGTATCTTTTAGCACGGCTTCGCGCATATTTAGAGCCACAAGCGCGAAGTAGCTTTTAGCCACGCTAGAGCTTATGCTAAGGCGCGCGGTGGAGTAGTCAAGCTTGGTCGCGTTTAGACTGGCTTTGGCAGACTCGATACTGTTTCTCACCTTGCCCCACAGATCTATCTCATAACTAAGACCTAAATTTACCTCAGAGTTTCGGTAGCGCGTCTGAGGCTGTTTGGTGTAGGTTTCGCCGCTGCTTTTTGCCTTAGTGTAGCCGACGTTTAAATTTACGCTAGGAAAGAGATCGGCCTCCGAGATGCCTAGGCTTGCGGCGACTTTTTGTAAATTTAAATAAGCCGTGCGGAGGTCGGTGTTTTTCTCTAGCGCGCTATCTACGAGAGCGTTTAGGTTTTCGTCGCCAAATTCTTTCCACCACTCGTCTTTGATGTTGCTAGTTTCAAATTTATACGTAGATTCAAATTTCGTATCGACCTCGGGAATCTCGGGTCGAAACGAGCAGCCCGCTAAAAATAGCACCGCGGCTAAAGTTAAAATTTTATACATTTTTGATCTCCTGTGCTCGGCTTGGTTTTTTGTCCCAGACTTTGTTGTTTAGCTTTTCTAGCAGATAGTAAAACATCGGTATGAAAAATATCGCTATCGTAGTGGCAGCTATCATACCGCCGACCACGCCCGTGCCTAGAGAGTGGCGAGACGCAGCGCCGGCACCCGTGCTGATAACCATCGGAAAAACGCCCAGGGTAAACGCGAGCGAGGTCATGACGATCGGGCGGAAGCGAAGCCTTGCAGCATTAACGGCCGCGTCAAATACGCTCTTGCCCGCTAGTCTTTCTTGCATCGCAAATTCTACGATAAGGATCGCGTTTTTAGCCGATAGACCGATGAGAAGCAGTAGTCCGATCTGGAAATAAATGTCGTTTGTTAGCCCTCTAGCCCAAACGGCGACTAGCGAGCCAAAAACTGCGAACGGAACGGCGGTGATGACGGCTAGCGGGATGAGCCAGCGCTCATACTGTGCCGCTAGGATCAAAAATACGAAAATCATACCGAATATAAACGCCGTCGAACCTGTGCCTTGCGAGCTAACCTCCTGATATGCCGTGCCCGCCCAGCTGATGGAGTATTCTTCCATGTTTAGCGTTTGCTCGACAACCTCTTGTATCGCTTTTATCGCGTCTCCCGACGTGTAGCCCGGTTTTGGGTCGCCTTGGATCTTAGCCGCAGGGAAAAGGTTAAATCTATCTACGATATCGGGACCCAAAATTCTAGTTAGAGTTGCAACGGAGTTTAGCGGTATCATCTCGCCGCCGCTTGAGCGGACGTAAATTTTACGCAAGTCTTCGGGGTTGTTTCTAAAACCCTCTTCTCCTCTAGCATAGACGCGGTAGGATTTACCGAAAAGGTTGAAGTCGTTGATATAGTAAGAGCCGAAAGTCGAGCCTATCGCGCTAAAAATTTCGCTCTCGCTCACGCCGAACATCTGGGCTTTTTGCCTATCGACGTCGATTTTAAACTGGCGGTAATTAGTCTCTAGCGTAGAGCGCACGCTGGTTAGATCCGGGCGAGCGTTTGCGGCGGCGACTACTTTTTTCACATCCTCTTCGATCTGGGAGTAGCTTTTGCCGCTTTTATTTTGTAGATACATCTCAAAGCCGCCAGTCATCGATAGACCCATGATAGGCGGGACGTTTACGACGAAGCTCATCGACTCCTTCGAGCTCCAAAGCATACCGTTAAAAGGCCCGGTTAGCGCGTCTGCTTGACTATCCGGCGTTTTTCTCTGGCTCCAATCTTTTAGCTTGATAAAGCTGATGGCAGAGTTTTCTCTAAGTGCGCCCGCAAGCATATCGTATCCGGCAAAACCCATCGTAAATTCGACGTTTGGATTGCTTAGAACCATGTTGCTGATAGTTTTTACCTCTTCTTTGGTTTTTAGCATATTGCTTGACGGCGGTAGTGAAGTGATAACCATCAGCGCACCCTTATCTTCGGACGGTACGAGGCCGCTAGGAATTTTTTTAAACAGCTCGAAAGTCGCAAAACCCATGACGCCTATTAAAATAAGGCTGATGATAACGTGACGCAGCACCGTTGCGACGCCTGCGGTAAAAATTTTCGTACTCCAGTCGAAAAAGTCGTTAAATTTCTGCACAAACCAAAACGGCTTGCTCTCTTGTTTTTTTAGCATAACGCCGCAAAGCGCCGGAGTAAGCGTAAGCGCCACAAAGCCCGAAATACAAACCGAAGTAACCAGAGTGAGCGCAAACTGACGCTGGATCACGCCGACAAAACCCTCCATAAAAGAAACCGGAACGAAAACGGCTGATAAAACCAGCACGATCGAGATGACCGGGGTTTGTACCTCCTCCATTGCTTTATAGGTCGCTTCTTTGACAGTTATGTTTTTATCCTCGTGTAAAATTCTCTCCACGTTTTCGATAACGATGATGGCGTCGTCCACGACGATACCGATGGCAAGTATGAGCGCAAAAAGCGTAATCAAATTTATACTAAATCCCATCGCGTATAGTCCGCCAAACGTGCCGATGATAGACACGGGAACGGCTAGTATCGGGATGATAGTGGCGCGGAAGTTCTTTAAAAACATATACATAACGATGATAACTAGGATCATCGCCTCGATGAAAGTTTTTATAACCTCTTGGATAGAAACTTCGATAAATTCGGTCGGGTTATATGCGATCGTGTGTTTAAAGCCTGCGGGGAAATTTTTACTTAGCTCGTCAAGCTTTGCGTTTACTGCTTGCGCAGTGGCTAGGGCGTTGGCGTCGTTTTGCATAAAGATTAAAAGCGGTATAGAGTCTTGACCGTTTAGCATCGAATCTGATGCGTAGCTAGCCGCTCCTAGCTCCACGGTTGCTACGTCTTTTAGCTTTAGCACCGCTCCGTCGGCGCTTTTAATTACTATATCGCCAAACTGTGCGGCATTTTTGAGACGGCCGTCAGAGCGAACGGAGTAAACGTAAGGATTATCGCCGTCTGAGGGCTGTTCGCCTATTTTACCCGCGGCGTATTGACTATTTTGGATTTTTACTTGGGCGATTACGTCGCTAGGGGTTAGCTTGTAGTAGGCTAGTTTGTCCGGTTTTAGCCAAATTCTCATCGAGTACTCTTTGCTGCCGATTAGCGCCGTGTCGCCCACGCCGTTAACCCTTTTAACCTCGTCTGCGATGTTTAAATTTACATAGTTATATAGCTCTACTAGGTCCATGTTTGCACTCGTAAAGCCGACGACTTCTAGGATCGAGCCGCTGCGCTCGCGCACGGTCACGCCCATATTTTGCACCTCTTGAGGTAGCCTTGAGAGTGCGGCTTGGACGCGGTTGTTTACATCGATCGTGGCTTGTTTAGCCGAGGTGCCGATTTTAAAATAAACATTGATACTTAGCGAGCCGCTTGAGCTTGAGGTGCTTTGCATGTAGAGCATATTTTCTACGCCGTTTATCTGATCTTCTATAGCGCTAGCTACGGAGTCGGCGATAGTTTGGGCATCAGCGCCCGTATAGACGGCGCTAACGGAAATTTGAGGCGGAGTTAGCTTAGGATACTCCTCAATAGGAAGCCCCTTTATCGCCATTGCGCCCGCGATAACTATGATGATAGATACGACGGTGGCAAATATCGGGCGATTTATGAAAAATTTAGAAAACATCACTTAGCCTTTTCTTGCTCGTTTTTAGGCTCTAAATTTGCGCCTTTGCCAAAGCTTTCGGTTAGGTCTTTATCTATCTCGACGGGCGCGCCTACGCCGATTTTTAGGAAGTTGTTCATTATGATTTTATCGCCCTCGTTTAGCCCCTCGCTAACGACTGCGGCGTCTTTGGTTTGGTAGGTGATTTTTACGTCCTTGGAGGCTACTTTACCGTCCTCTACGACTAGCACGTAGGTCTTGACGTCGGTTTGCTGGAGCGCTACTTGAGGGATTTTAAAACCGTCTTTTTGGTAAAATCCGCCCATCGTCACGTGGCCGAACATGCCAGGTAGCAGCTTACCTTCGTCGTTGTTAAATTCGGCCTTGGCTAAAATGGTGCCCATGTTAGTATTTACGACGTTATCGATGAAATTTACCTTGCCGTTAAATTCTCCCGGGCCGACTTTAAGCACGGCGTCCGAGTTTGTTTGCGCCCAGAGGCCGCTTTCTTGCATTTTGACACGGTTTAGATTATCTACGTCGGAGATATGAAAGTGCGCCTCGATCGGGTTGATTTTGGTTAGGCGCACGAGCTGGGTCGTGTTTGCTACGACTAGCGAGCCCACGTCTACTAGGTTATCGCCCAAAACGCCGTCAAAAGGCGCGGCGATACTCGTGTAGCCTAGGTCTATTTTGGTGTTTTTAGCGTTTGCTCTAGCGCTTAGTAAATTTGCGTTTGCGATCTCGAGCGCCGAAACGGCCGCGTCGTACTCTTTTTGCGAAACGGCGTTTTTCTTATACAAATTTGAAATTCTGTTAAATTCGGTCTGAGCATTTTTTAAATTTGCGTTTGCTACGCCGATAGAAGCCTCAAGCGCGTCGTAGCTGGCTTGGTATTTTTCGGGATCTATCAAAAACAGCTTGTCGCCGGCTTTTACGTTGTCGCCGGGTTTAAAAAACTGCTTGGTTATCGTGCCGCTTACTTTTGGATAGACGATTACGTCTTGCTGGCTAGTTAGGGTCGCGGTGTAGTCAAAGCTGATAGGTACGTCTGATTTTTTAGCTACGAATACATCGACCTTTGACGGCGGCATTTGCCGTTGTTGTCCGGCTGCAGCCGCGCTTTTTTTATCGTTACCATCAAAGCATGCCGTAAAAAGCAGCGACGCCAATAACAAAACAGAGATATTTTTAAAATTTCTCATAAATTTGCCTTTAATTTTTTGGGATATTATACAAAAATTTGGTATGTAATATTTGTTGCAAATAAAGTCGGCTATTTTACTCTTATTTATACGGAAAGTCAAATTTTAGAGAGTAGAATTTAGCGTTTTTTTACGCCGTGCAAAAACATATCTATGCGCGTTTTTACGTGCTCTTCGCGCTCTTTTTCGCTTAGCATTATGTCTTCGTTAAGTAAGACCGCGTTATAGTGATAAGGCTCTCTAACGACTGCGGCAAACGTCTTGGCCGCGACGTAAGGAGAGATACATGGATTTAGCTGGACTCTTATGTCTTCGCGCTCGAAAAAATCTATCAAAATTTTATCTATTTTGCTTAAAATTTGATCCAAAAACTCTTTGCCCAAAAGTCCGTCGTTTTTCGCGCCCTCGCTCATCATAACTCTTGAGATTAGCGTGGTTTTCTTTTCGCAGATGATGTCGAAAAATATCATCGCGAATTTGGTTAAAAAATCATCCAGCTTGTGCGGTAAATTTAGATCGATCTTCTCGTCTATCTGCGTCTTAAAGTCGTCAAATCCGCGCTCTACGATGGCGCGAAAGAGTCCTTCTTTATTTTCAAAAAATTTGTAAATGCTCGCCAGCGATCCGCCGCTTTTTTTGATGATATCCGTTAAGCTCGTGTTTTCGTAGCCGTTTTCAAGGAAAATTTCAAGCCCGGCTTGGATGAATTTCTCTTTTCTCTCGGCGCTTCGTTTCGTCGGTTTCGTATTCATTTTTCTAGCCCTCAAATTTCAAAAAATCTTAAAATATGATTATACTATAAAAAAATAATTTTTTACTCACTTGGATGAGCGAAAATCGTCCGTCTTTTAACATTTATTTTTTCTTTGTTATCCGCGGCGTAGGCGGAGATTTCTATCTTCGTCGTTTGCTCGTTTGTGCCGGCAAATGCCGCTTTAGACGCGCTTAGCACGACTACGACCTTCCTTTTTTCGCCCGCTTTTAGCAAAATTTGAGCCTTCGGGCGCTCGATTTTTATCGGCGCTTTAGCTTCCTCCGCGCTAACGTCAAAATAAAACTCGTGCGCTGCCACGTCGGTATTTTCAAACAAAAACACGTAAGCGTTTTCGATCTGGCCGTCTTTGTTTACCTTATATAGCTCGCTTGTGCGGTTGATGTTTAGCAGCATGTTTTCTTTTTTGGCGCTCATTAGCGCGAGTGCTGCGGCGGCGATAGCGATGGCGGCGCAGTAGCCGATGGTTTTAAAGCGCAAATACCGCACCTTTTGCTTGGTTTTTAGCGAATTTGAGCTAGTCCAGCTAATTAGGCTAGGCAAATTTAGCCCCGACATCGTTTTCGTGCAGGCATCCACGCACTCGAGGCAGTTGATGCACTCTAGCTGCATGCCTTTTCTGATGTCGATGTGCGTCGGGCAAATTTTCACGCAGGCTTCGCAGCCCGTGCACTCGTTTTGCGGATCGGGCGGCTTTTTCCAGAGTTTGGTTTGCCCGTCGTAAATTTTACCGCCGCGCGCTTCGTCGTAGATCACCTGCACGCTGTCACTATCGATCATCACGGACTGCACTCTAGCGTACGGGCAAACGTAAACGCAAAAATTTTCGCCCAAAAACGCTACGTCAAATATCAAAAACGCCGTGATAACAAGCCAAGCTCCGAGTAAAATTTTATGTTCGACGGGATTTGAAATTTGAGCGAAAAAGTCCTGCGGCGGGACGAAAAACCAGAGAAAATTTGCTGCCGCGACAAAAGCCAAAACGCTCCAGATCGCGACTGCTAGCGCTTTTTTAGCGCCGCCCTCGGTGATTGTTTGCTTATTTGAGATGCTTTTGCGAATTTTTAAAATTTTAGTTTGGATGAAGTCGCGATAAATCGCGCGAAATATCGTCTGCGGGCAGCTCCAGCCGCACCAGACACGACCGCCTAAATTCGTCATAAAAAATATAAAAATAAAAAAAATGATGAGCACGAAAGGCATCAAAAACAGCTCTTGGACGTTAAATTTGGCAAAAAACAGATGCAGCTCGCTGCGCTCAAAACTTAAAAGGAAAAATTGATTTCCGCCGATAGATATAAAAGGTAAAATGAGCGCGGTACAGGTGATCAGGATGTAGGCGATATAGCGTTTGCTAGCAAATTTTAAATAATTTTTATACTCTTCTTTGGTCATTATTTTTCCTAATTGCAAAATAGCGAGATTATAAGATTAATGCCTTAATCGCGTATTAAAATTGCTATTACGCCCCTTTTACGATGTATAATTTCATAAATTCTTTAAAGGAGATGTTATGAAAAAAATTTCTAGAAGAAATTTCATCAAAACTAGCCTTGCAGCAGCCGCTGTTGGTGCGCTAAATTTGCAAGCAGCACAAGATGACGAGATAAAATGGGACGCGGAATACGACGTCTTGGTGGTAGGTAGCGGCCTTAGCGCAAACGTCGCGGGCATCGTAGCGGCCGAGGGTGGGCTTGGCGTAGCGCTACTAGAAAAGATGTCACGAACGGGCGGCAACTCCGTCGTTTCTCAGCTTGATTTTGCCTGCGTAGGCACCGAGCAGCAAGAAAAAGCCGGTATCAAAGACTCCATCGAGCTTTTCGTAAAAGATCTAAACAAGGCGGGCAAGGGCTTTAACTACATAGAGCAGTCCTATAGGATAGCCAAAAACTCAAAAAGAGCGTATGAATTTGCCAAAGCAAGAGGCGTGCAATACGCTGAAAAACTAAAGCATCTGGGCGGACATAGCGTAGCAAGAAGCCTAGAGACCGTAGGCGGAGGCGGAGCGTGCGTGCAGGCGCTAAATTCACACTTTGAAAGCAAGGGCGGCAAGACGCTAAAGCGAGTAAAAGTCGATGAAATCGTGCTGGATAAAAACGGCGCGGCGATAGGGCTAAAGGTGAGAGAGGAGTATAAATTTGATAAAAATCTGGCCGACGACGACGCGCAAAACGTTTCCGGAGACGTTAAATTTTATAAAGCTAAAAAGGCTGTGATTTTTGCAAGCGGCGGATTTTCGGCGGATAAAACGTTTAAAGCGGCGCAAAATCCAAGACTCGCCCTAGCCTCCACTCCGTCAAATCCGGGCGCGACGGCAGGCGCGCTAAAAACGATGGTAAGGGCGGGCGCGATGCCTATACAGCTTAGTTTGGGACGCTATTCTTTCGGTATTCCGACCGAGGATTTGATATTTGCTATTGCGGTCGACGGCAAAAACTCAAAGAGGTTTATGAACGAAGACGGCGATAGGCAGACTTTGTCCGATAATATTTTAGAAAATATGCAAAAAAACGAAAGCGATCTGTTCCCGACTATAATCTTTGACGCAACCGGATTTGCCTCCAGTCACGATCCAAAAAGGCTGCAAAAATTTATAGAAACCGGCAAGATGAAAAAATTTGAGAGCCTAGACGAGCTAGCTGCGGAATTTAAGCTAAATGCGCAAATTTTAAAAGAGGAAATAAGGCGGTATAACGAAAGCGTCGCCGCTAAAACCGATGCCGATTTTAAAAAAGATTTAACCAAAGTCGCTCCGATAGAAAAGGCTCCGTTTTACGCGATACTCGGGGCTCCGGGCATCAGCTATACTCCGGGCGGCGTGAGGGTAAATTTAAACTTTGAAGTCCTTAATATAAACGATAACAAGCCTATTAAAAATTTATACGCCGTAGGCGAGGCGACGGGTGGCGTGCACGGATATACGAGGCTTACTAGCTGCTCGACGCCCGATTGTATCAGCTCGGCGATGATAGCGGCGGAGCATATACTAAAAGGCTAAATTTAAAGCCCGGACGGCGAGCAAAGCTTAAATTTATCAAATTTAAACTATAATCGCCGTCTATTTTAATTGAAAGGTGGTGAGGACGTTGCCTGGTATTAAGGTACATCCTAACGAGTCTTTTGACGAAGCTTACAGAAAGTTCAAAAAGCAAACCGACAGGAACCTTGTCGTGACTGAAGTTCGCGCAAGACGCTTTTTCGAGCCTATGACCGAGATCCGCAAAAAACAAAAAATCGCGGCTCGCAAGAAAATGCTTAAACGTCTATATATGCTTAGACGCTACGAGTCAAAGCTCTAACCAAAAGGGTCGCTTCGGCGGCCTTTTCTTTTTTCAAACACCCGTTTAACTCGCATCAAAGCCAAAATTTGCCATAATCTACGCCAAATTTAACGATCAAAGGAAAAATATGTCCAAAGTGCCCGTGAGCGAGGCCGCGGAAAT
>CALCKS010000320.1 GCA_937965895.1 uncultured Campylobacter sp. | reverse complement strand
CAGAGTGATCTCTGCTAAATTTAACGAGCCGTCCGAGTAAATTTGACGGCTCGAAGGCTAGTGCAAATTTGGTGTTAAATTTAGCCCGATTTTAGCTTGACATCAAATTTGAACTCTAAATTTATCAACGCTACTTTGCTTAAATTTAACCGGCAAATGCGCCAAAGCTGGCCGCCGTCATCTGCATATCTTAAACTTCTCAAATTTTAACCCAAATAGTGCTAAAATCACTCAAACACCTAAATTTAAAGGAATGGTCATGGGAAAAGTATCTAAAATTTGCCTTTTGGCTGTAGTTTTTTGCGGTCTTGGCGGCGCAAATCTAAGCGCTCAAACGACGAAAGTCGCGCTAATGAAAAAACGGTAAAAGAATTTTACCAAACAAACTACGGCAACGGCGAAGTGCAACCTATCACCTCGGAGCGGCTGATGTCCGAGCTTGAGGGCTCATTTACGATCAGTTCGGCTCCGCGCTTGGACGTTTGAGCGGCGTAGAACACGTATCGTCCGATCTGGAGGCTGATCATTTTATAGACGCGAGGATATTGACGAGCTCAAAAACTTTAGCACAAAAGCGGTCTCAGAGAACGAAGTGCGAGTAAAATTTGAGCTATTTGGCGAAAAACGGGATATAACTTTACGCCTAATTTGCGACAAAGATTGCCTAATCGATGACGTAAAGCTTAGCGACGGAGGCTCGTTAAAGGCTAAGATCAAGAAGTCTTTAAAAGCAGCGTATCCGAGCAATTACGGCAAAATTTTTAAAGGGCGAGTGTAAAATTTGAGAGTTTAACGCACCATTTGGTTTCAAATTTGCCCACAAAGAGCGGCGCGTAGAGTAAGGCGCGAGCTAGCGATAACCCGCGCCGAGAATTTATATTTTTTTATACGGAGCTTGTCCTACTTCGTAGAAGTTATTGCCCTCGCTATCTATCGCTACGATAGCCGGGAAATCCTCGACTGTGAGTCTCGCGATCGCCTCTGGGCCAAGCTCTGGATAGGCTAGCACTTCGTACTTTTTGATACTTTGGCTAATCAGCGCGCCCGCACCGCCAATGGCGACCATATAGACACAGCCTGATTTTTTCATCGCTTCGACGACGGCCTCAGAGCGGTAGCCCTTGCCGATCATGCCGTTGATGCCCACTTCGTTTATCATCGTCGGAGTGTATTTGTCCATGCGTCCGCTAGTAGTCGGTCCCGCAGCGCCTATGACGTCGCCAGGTTTTGCGGGGCTTGGTCCTAGGTAGTAGATCGTCTCGCCGGCTAAATTTACGGGCAAGGCCTCGCCGCGAGCCAAAGTCTCGGTTAGCGCCTTGTGCGCGGCGTCGCGAGCTGCGATGATGGTGCCGCTTATTAGCACGTTGTCGCCCGCTTTTAGGCTTTTTACGACATCTTTATCAAACGGCGCGGTTATCTTTTTTACTT
>CALCKS010000319.1 GCA_937965895.1 uncultured Campylobacter sp. | reverse complement strand
AAGATATCGAGGGCGAGGCGCTTGCGACGCTAGTGGTAAACAAGCTTCGCGGCGTGCTAAATATCTCCGCAGTTAAAGCTCCGGGCTTTGGCGATCGCAGAAAAGCGATGCTTGAGGATATTGCAATATTAACCGGCGGCGAAGTAATAAGCGAAGAGTTAGGCAGAACGCTAGAAAGCGCGACTCTAAGCGACCTGGGTCAAGCTTCAAGCGTCATCATCGACAAGGATAATACGACTATCGTAAACGGTGCAGGCGAGAAGTCGGCAATCGATGCTAGAATCATCCAGATAAAAGCTCAAATCGCAGAAACTACGAGCGACTACGATAAAGAAAAACTACAAGAGCGTCTAGCTAAGCTAAGCGGCGGCGTAGCGGTCATTAAAGTCGGCGCTGCTACCGAGACCGAGATGAAAGAGAAAAAAGACCGCGTGGACGACGCTCTAAGCGCGACTAAAGCAGCTGTAGAAGAAGGCATCGTGATCGGCGGCGGCGCTGCGTTTATCAAAGCGAGTGCAAAAGTAGATCTAAAACTAAGCGGCGACGAAGCTATAGGCGCAGATATCGTAAGACGCGCACTAACCGCTCCACTGCGCCAGATTGCTGAAAATGCGGGCTTTGACGCTGGCGTAGTAGCAAACTCAGTAAGCGTTAGCAAAGACGATAACTACGGCTTTAACGCAGCTACTGGCGAGTACGTGGATATGTTTAAAGCCGGTATCATCGATCCGGTCAAGGTCGAGCGCGTGGCTCTACAAAACGCGGTCAGCGTGGCGAGCCTGCTTCTAACCACTGAAGCTACTATAAGCGAGCTAAAAGAGGATAAACCGATGCCTGCGATGCCTGATATGAGCGGAATGGGCGGCATGGGTGGAATGATGTAATATGCCTTTATCTGCGGAGAGCTTTGGCTTTCCGCAGGTTTTTCTTTAAACTTTCTTTGTAAATTTTACAAAAAATCCACAAAATTATCCTTTATAATAATTAAAAAATATCCTTGAACCCTATAGTGATTAAAATTTACAAACTTTGATATGTGAGTTTAAATTTGACGGTTTACTTATTGTATTTTCCGGATCAAATTTGCTTTAATAAGAAGCAAGCGTAAAATTTAGTCGTATTTAAAATATTGTAACGGTGAGTTGTGCGCGGGTGGTAAATTTACCTAATGCTTTAAATTTTAAAATGTATAGAATGAAAAAGTCGGAATTTCTTCCGACTTTGGGTTTTATAGCTTCCCGCCTTCAACGACGAGAGATTCCGGATTTACGCTATTGCCGTAGATCGGTTTTAGCGTAGCGTCGTAGTCTTTGTGGAAGAAATTTTCCTTGCCTAGCTCAATGATCTCGTTATTTAGCCACTCAAGTAGAGCTTTGTTGCCTTTTTTGACAGCAGGCGCGATGACGTCCACATCGCCTAGGGCTTCGATACCGACGGTAAAGCCAGGATTTTCTTTAGCCCACGCAAAAAGCAGCGCGTTATCGTGCGCTAGCGCCACGCCTCTTTTATCTACTAAAGCGGCGAAGGTTTCGGTGTTTTGGTCGTATTTTATAAGCTCGATGTCAGGGTGATTTTTCGTGAAATACGCATCCGCAGTCGTGCCTTTATTGACGATTAGTTTTTTGCCTTTTAGCTCGTCCACGCTTTTTATGACTGCACCGTCCGGGCTAACTACGCCTAGCGACACTTTCATATACGGAAGCGCGAAATCAACGACTCTAGCACGCTCAGGGGTTTTGGTGAAATTTGCCAAGGTGATATCGACTTTGTCGGCTACTAGCACTTCTACGCGGCCTGCTGCTTCTACGAGCTCAAATTTAACCTTGCTCTCGTCCCCTAGCAGATCCTTTGCGATGCGTTTGGCGAAGTATATGTCGTAGCCTTGGTTTTTGCCCTCTTTATCGACGTAGCCAAACGGCGGTTTGTCGCTAAAGACGCCCACGCGCACGTATCCGCGCTCTTTGATTTTGGCCAAAGCGTCCGCTTCGGCAGCCTGCAAATTAGCCTGACCCGTTAGAAAGACGGCGGCGAATGTTGCCAAAAATGAAAACAGAAGTTTTCTCATTCTTTCTCCTTTAAAATAAAGTGCGCAAAATATACAAAAGCTTGGCTAAAATACGACTAAATTTGTACGTTTTCGGACGACGGGCGCAGAGAATAATCAAATTTTGTTTAAAAACGTAACGCTAAATTTAAAAGGCGGTGTAAATTTTACTCAATATAAATTTGCAAATTTAATTTTAAATTTAAGAAATATCCTGGCGGATCAAATTTGCGCGGGTTATTTTGAGTAAATTTGAGTTGTTTAAATGATAAAGACGCAAGATTTTAAAAGCTAAATTTGACGACAAAACCTTCAAATTTAGCCCCAAAACGTAAAATTTAAGCCGCTAAAACGAAAATAAATTTAAAAATTTCTTCGCGCGTTCGCTTTTTGGATGTGTGAAAAACGCCTCCGGTTCACTCTCCTCGACGATCTTGCCCTCATCCATAAATACTATACGATTTGCCACCGAGCGTGCAAAGCCCATCTCGTGCGTTACTATTAGCATCGTCATGCCGTCTTTTGCGAGGTTTATGACGACGTCTAGTACCTCGCGCACGATCTCTGGATCCAGCGAGGCCGTTATCTCGTCAAATAGCATGATTTCTGGCTTCATGCAAAGCGCGCGCACGATGGCGATACGCTGCTTTTGCCCGCCGCTAAGCTCCTTTGGATAGGCGTATTTTTTATGTTTTAGGCCTACTTTTTCTAGCCACGCTTCGGCTTCTTTTTCGACCTCTTCGCGGCTTCTTTTTTGCGCTTTTACCGGTCCTAGCACGATGTTTTCGATGACGTTCATATGGTCAAACAGCTCGTAGTTTTGAAAAACCATACCCACTTTTTGGCGGATTTTGATCCAGTCTTTGTAGTCTTTGTCGATCTTTTCGCCGGCTATTTCTATCTGTCCACCGTCAAAGGGCTCAAGGCCGTTTATGCAGCGCAGAGTAGTGCTTTTGCCACATCCTGACGGCCCCAGGATCACGACCACTTCGCCGTTTTTGACGCTAAGGTCGATGCCTTTTAACACCTGCAAGTCGCCGTAAGATTTGCTTAAATTTGAGAGTTTTAAAATTTCGCTCATTTGATTCCTTATGCCCATCTGTTTTCAAGTATCTTGGATAGTTTTGAGATAGGATAGCAGACGAGAAAATATAATAAAAATATAAAGCCGTATATCCAAAACGGCACGGTTGGGTTGGCGGTTAGGCTCGCCGTTTCGATCGTTTGCTGTCCGACCTTTAGCAGGTCGGGCACGCCGATGAGGGCGACGATCGGGGTGGTTTTTATGATACGGCTTAGCAAATTTACGCCCGCGGGCACTAGACGGCGCGTGGCTAGCGGGATCACGACGTAAAGATAAATTTGAGTCTTGCTAAGCGCCAGAGCCGCCGCACTCTCAAACTGATGCCTCGGTATCGAGACGATCGCGCCGCGCACGATATCCATCATCTCAAACACGCCCCACAAGCTAAATACGATGAGCGAGGCGTTAAATTTGGAGATATCAAGCCCAAAAGCCTTGCTTGCGCCGTAGTAAAACAAAAATAGCCAGACGATTTGAGGCATTATGCGAACGATTTCGAGGCCAATTTTTAGCACAAAAAAGATAAATTTGTTTTTCGAGCTCATAGCCACGCCCAAAAACGTGCCCAAAACAAGAGAGATGGCGATCGAGATGGCTGAAATCTGTACGCTCATCCACAGCCCCTCGAAAATCAGCCGCTTTAAAACTAGCGGGTCGAATAAAATACTAACTCCGTCCAACTCTCATCCTTTTTTCTAACCAAAATAACACCAAAGATATTGGCAAAATGATAATCAAATAGCTAACTACGAGCATAAAAAGCGCCTCGTCGGTCATGTAGTAAAGCCCGATGATGTCCTTTGTTGCGTAGACTAGGTCGGGTAGGGCGATGATGCTGATGACCGAGGTTTCTTTGATGAGAAAGATGACGTTAGCCGCGATCGAGGGAATCGAGACGCTAAAAGCCTGAGGCAAGATAATGTAGCGTAAAATTTGCCCCTGCGTGAGCGCGACGCTAAGCGCGGCCTCGATCTGCGTCTTTTTCACCGCCTCAAAGCCAAGCCTAAAACTCTCCGCCATGTAGCTGCCGCCTAGAAACGCAAGTCCCGCGACCGCGCAGGTAAAAGCGCTTAAATTTAGCCCGAATTTACTAAGTCCGTAGTAGAGGAAAAAAAGCTGGATAAGTAGCGGAGTGTTTCTGGAAACCTCGATGTAGCCGTTTACGATAGGCATCAGGATCTTGACCTTGTAAAATTTAACCAGCGTGCAAAATATGCCGATAACAAGCGAAAGCAAGATGCCGTAAAGCGAGAGCTTGACGGTGAAAATGCCCGCTTTTACGAACATCGGCGTAAATTCTTTTATAAACTCAAAATCCATAAATTTTTTAGCTTCTTTTTGATAATTTCGCGAGATTGTAGCGAAAGCAAACTAAATTTAAAACTAATTTTGTATGATTTATTTTAAAATTTAAGCTTGCAAAAGGTATCATAACCCCTAAATTCTGATAGAAATTATTTAAATAAAGGACGAATTTGAGAGCGTTTGCAGAGTGGGAAAAACAGGAGCTGATATTTTTATCGCTACCGCACGAAAACACCGACTGGAAGCCGTATCTGGACGAAATTTTGGACGCCTACGAGAGGCTGGTTGCAGCTATCGTGCCGTTTCAAAAGGTCGTTTTGATCTGCCCCGATGAGAGGATTTTTCGGGAGCGATTTGCTAAATTTGATAACGTGGAGTTCGTAAAAATCGACACTGATGATACGTGGATACGCGACTACGGCATGATAGACGTGCAGGACGGCGCTAAAATCGTCAGCTATGATTTCAAATTTAACGCTTGGGGCGGTAAATTTGAAAGCTCGAAGGATAATGCCGTAAATTTAGAGCTTGCCAAGCGCTTTAAAAGCGATTTGCGAAGTATCGATCTCGTGCTTGAGGGCGGTAGTATCGATTTTAACGGCCACGGCACGCTGCTAACAACCGAAAAGTGCCTGCTAAACGACAACCGCAACTCTCATCTAAACAAAGAGCAGATCGAGGCGCGGCTTAAGGAGCTTTTTGGCCTTCGGCGCGTGATATGGCTAAAAAACGGCTTTATAAAGGGTGACGACACCGACAGCCACGTCGATACTCTGGCGCGTTTTATCGCTCCTGATACCATCGCATACGCCTCCTGCGACGATCCAACCGACGAGCATTTTGAGGAGCTCGTTGCAATGAAAAAGGAGCTTGAAAATACGGGCTTTAAGCTCGTGCCGTTGCCGCTTCCGAAGGCCAAATTTTATGGCGGCAAAAGGCTTGGCTGCACGTATGCGAATTTTATCTTTATAAACGGTGCCGTCATCGTGCCGACGTATAATGATGATAACGATAAAATCGTGCTTGAGCGACTGGCGCAGGAGCTACCGAACCATAAGATAATCGGCGTGGATTCGCTAGTTTTCGTACGTCAAAACGGCTCGCTACACTGTTCTAGTCAAAACAAGTATAGCGGTGTGAGCGAAGCCGAAAGCGAAATCTAAATGCAATTAAACAATGCCGACATAAAAAGGGAAAATGAAATTTTAGGTCGCAGAGCCGTGATAGTCGCGGGCACGACGGCATTTGCGCTAGCTGTGGTTAAATTTGCCGCGGGTTTGATCGGCGGTTCGGTGGCGGTGCTTAGCTCGGCGATCGATTCGATGCTTGACCTGCTAGTTTCCGCGCTAAATTTCTTCGCCATCCGTAAATCCCAGGCCGCGCCCGATGCTAAATTTAACTTCGGCTACACCAAGCTAGAAGCGCTTGCGGCGATGTTTGAGGGCGTTTTGATCGTGGGTGCCGGCGCGTTTATATTTTATGAGAGCGTGCGTAAGCTACAAACGGAGCAAGCGCCCGTAGATACGGCTTTTTCGCTCTATGCGATGGCGCTATCGGTCGCGGTTACGGGGCTGCTGGTCGCCTACCTCTCCCGCGTCGCTCGCCGCACGAGAAATTTGATCGTTAGAGCCGACGCTCTGCACTATAAAAGCGACCTTTTTAGCAACCTAGCCGTTATCGCCTCGCTTATTTTGGTTGAATTTACGGGATTTGCCGCGATAGACGCCGTTTTTGGTATAGTGATTAGCGGCTACATCGCCGTTAGCGCGATAAATTTGATGAAAGAAAGCGTAGGCGTGCTGCTTGACCGAGCGCTAGAGCCTGAGATAACGGCGCAAATCGAAGAGATAATCCGCTCGCGCCCTCAGATAGCAAGCTATCACGGCCTAGCTACCAGAAAGAGTGCAAACACCTGCTACGTCGCGGTTCATCTAGTCTTTAACCGCGAAATTTCGCTTTATGACGCGCACAAAATTTCAGACGAGATAGAAGTCGCTATCAGAGCTAAATACGGCGAGTTTGAATGGCAGATCACGACGCACCTTGATCCGTGCGACGATCAAAACGGCTCGTGCGAATGCTAAATCAAAGGAAAAATATGAAAATTTTATTCGTCTGCCACGGAAATATCTGCCGCTCGACTATGGCGCAGTCGGTTATGCAAAATTTGAGCGAAAAGGCGGGTCTGGCGGGGCGTATTGGCATCGATTCGCGCGCCACGCACGAGGACGAGATAGGCGAGCCGCCGTATTACGAAACCGTGCGGGTTTTGAAGCAAAACGGCGTGCCCGTGGCGCTTCACAAAGCCACCTTGATAACGCAAAAGGATTTTGATAGCAGCGACCTTATCTTGATAATGGACGATGAAAATTTAAAGACATTGAGGCGAAAATTCGGCGCCGACACCAAATTTGACGAAAAAGTAAAATTCCTACTCGAATTTAGCAACGCGACAAGCGGTAAAATAATCGCCGATCCATACTATACCCGCGATTTTGAGCGCTGCTACGAGGATGTCTCACACTCTTGCGCGGGCTTGCTTGAAAGGCTGAAGCAAATTTTATAGGCGGCTAGCGCGGCGAAATTTGCTCGCCCGACTAGCTGTTCAAGCCCTAATTTATCCCCGCTTTGATATAATTTTGAAATTTTAAATCGTAAGGAAAAATATGAAAGTAGCGCTAATCCAACAAAAATTTCACGGCACCAAAGACGCAACCGTGCAAAGGACGCTCGAGCTCGTGCGCGAAGCTAGCAGCGGCGGAGCCCAGCTCGTGGTGCTTCAGGAGCTGCACCAGACGCAGTATTTTTGTCAGAGCGAGGAGACGAGGTTTTTCGACCTTGCCGAGGGCTGGGAAAACGACGTCAAATTTTGGGGTGAGGTAGCGCGACAAAACGGCGTCGTGCTCGTTACTTCGCTCTTTGAAAAGCGCGCGGACGGCCTGTATCACAACACCGCATTCGTCTTTGAAAAAGACGGCAGCGTCGCTGGTAAATACCGAAAAATGCACATCCCAGACGACCCTGGCTTTTACGAGAAATTTTACTTTACTCCGGGCGACATCGGCTTTGAGCCCATCGATACGAGCGTAGGTAGGCTCGGACTTTTGGTGTGCTGGGATCAGTGGTATCCCGAGGCTGCGCGCCTCATGGCTCTACGCGGCGCGAAGCTACTCATCTATCCGACCGCGATCGGCTGGTTTGAGGGCGACGAGGAGGCTGAGAAATCGCGTCAGCTAGAGGCGTGGGTCGCCGTGCAGCGCGGACATGCGGTCGCAAACGGCCTGCCCGTGATCGCCGTAAACCGCGTGGGTTTTGAGGGCGACGAAAGCGGCGTGATGGACGGGATCAAATTTTGGGGCAATAGCTTTGTTTTTGGCGCGCAGGGCGAGGAGCTTTTTCGCGCCGATAGCCAGAGTGAGCTGTGCCGCATCGTAGAGATCGATATGACCAGAAGCGAGGGAGTGCGCAGGATTTGGCCGTTTTTGAGGGATAGACGCATCGACGCATACGCAAATTTAACAAAAAGATTTATCGACTAAGGCTCGTCTTTTTGCCCTATACTTCGCTTTGCTTCCATTGTGGTCGCAACTGCAAGCAGAGGCTTTTAAATTTGGCTCGGTCATTACCTATATGGTAACTCCCGTCGCCAAATTTA
>CALCKS010000318.1 GCA_937965895.1 uncultured Campylobacter sp. | reverse complement strand
TTCGCTAAAAAGCGTCGCTAGAACCCGTCCGAAGCGCGGGCTATATTCCCACGCCGTCTCGTATACTCCTTGCGGCACGCGTAGGTCTCGTCCCGGCGTTATGCAGTCTTCGCCCGCTGGTTCAAGGGTATAGCCTGAAAGTAGCGGCTTTTCGTCCGCTTCGCGTAGCTCGAACTTTCCTATCGTGCCGTCGTTTATATTTTTAAAGCGCGTTATCGTTAACTTCACAATAAGCCTCCTAGTACCTTCTTTGCCCGGTTCGGCGTTTGTTTCGCCCAAAGAGAATTCATACCGCTTTGATAGGCGGCTTCGTATTCGCCCATTCTTATATGATGCATCGTAGTTACGAATTTTTTAACCTTTGAAACGCCTAGCTGATAGGCCATTTCTATTACCACTTCTTGGACGTTTTGCGGTTTTTCCTTTAACCAATCAAACGTCGCGAATACCGCGGCGGTTAGTTTTTCAAGCTTGAGCTCTAAAATTTTATCGGCCGTCTCTTTGCTCATGGGTTCGTATTTGCCGCCGTTTAGCGCTAGCTCGTCTGCCGTAAGCGCGGCAAGCAAAAAGCCGTAGCCGACGGTCGGTCTTCCTAAGTTGTCCTCGTACCTATGGTCTTCAAGGCCCTCATTTTCTTTGATTTTTTCTATTAAGGTCATGGCATCCTCCAAACTTTTGCCGCAATATTACGCCATGCCCGCCTCAGAAATCTATCACGATTTTTTGTCAAAAAACTTTGTCAAAGTCCCGTAATAGATTTTCGGCACAAAACAGCCCATAATTCGCACAAAAATAATCAAAGGCGCTAAATGCTAGAAGAATTTGAAAAAGAACTGATAAACACGATTAAAGAAGCGGCCGAACCCAAAAACGCGGTAATTAGAGCGTATTTGGGCGAGTTTAATAACAAAGAAGAGATGGAGCTGTTGATAAAAGGCGGCGAGAGCTTCGTATTCGTAGAGTTCGTGGATGAAAAATACGAAAACGTAGTAGAGCGAAGCGTGACGTATAATATCCATATACTAGCCTGCACTTCAAACAAAAATCAAAACTACCGACAAGCCAATAAATTTAAAGCCTACGCTCTGTGCGAGACGATAGATGAAAGGCTAAGAAACTCGAATTTATGTAACGAGTTTAGGATAGAGCCCCAAAGCGCTAAGGCGTCGCTAAACGATATTACCGACTACGGCTACGTTTACGTGCTCACCAGGCAGATACGAACGCAATTTTTAGAAAAGGACGAATTCTTATGCTCATAACCAAAGACTTAATCGCGCTAAAGGACGATAAAGAAGAAGTTTTAAGCGAAATTTGCCTGGCCGTAACCGGCGTTTGGCAAGGACACGCCGGAGGAACGTTTAGTATAGACGCCGCCGATATCGAAAAGATGAAACTAAATTTCGACAAGCGCAGCCTAGATATAGTGATCGACTACGAGCACCAGACCCTAAGCGGAGAGATAGCGCCTGCCGCTGGCTGGGTAAAAGAGCTTTTCATAAAAGACGGCGCGCTTTACGGGCGCGTAAGTTGGACGGCCAAAGCAAAAGAATTTATCAAAAACGGCGAATATAAATATCTTAGCCCGGTTTACGACTTTATGGGCGTAGACGAAAAAACCGGAGCTTGGCAGGGCTGCACGTTGCACTCCGCGGCGCTAACCAATAAGCCGTTTTTAGACGAACTCGGAGAAGTAAGAGCGAATAAAAATTTCACAAAGGAGACAAACATGGATGATACGAAAAATCCAAAAGGCGAGCCGCAGGCTCAGACTGCTACGCAAAATGGCACGAACTATGAGGCTCAGATAGTCGAGCTTAAAAATCAGCTTGACGCCTCTAAACAAGAGGTCGCTACGCTAAAAGAGCAACTAGCTCAAAGCGCGGTAGACACGGCTATTGTCGCAAACAAGCTTCAAGAAAGCCAAAAGCAGTGGGCGCTTAGCTACGCAAAGGCCGATTTAAACGGCTTTAATGAGTTTTTAAAAGGCGTTATGCTGCCGCAGCAAAAAACGAGCATACCGAGCAACGATATGTTTGCCAACAAAAGCCAATCGGACGCAGAAATAGACGTCGTTAAATTTGCATTAGGAGGAGAATAAAATGCCTAACGAACAAAAAAAGCCAAAGACCGTCGGAGACGTGGTTGTAAACAAGGTACTCGGCGTTAACGCCAAAGTAGAGACCACTAAGGCCCTAGAGTGCGGAGCCGTGCTGTTTAGTATTAACGGCGGCGAGAGTTTTGCGGCCGTAACTAGCGACAACCAAACTACGACCATCGCAAACGCCCAAGCAGTATTCGGGGTACTTTGCGACAACGTAGAGGCCACCAAAGAAGCCGACGTGCTAGTACTTGGCGAGGTAATGCTGGAAGGCGCCGCTGCGGAGCTAAAAACCGCACTATTCAAACAAAAAATTATAGTGAGATAAGGAGATAAAAATGGATGAACTTTTAAAAAAATTTACGGTCGAGGCGATGACTGAGATCATAAATCAGACTAAGACCGATCAAAGTTTTATAACGGATACGTTTTTCAAAAAATGGACTCCGACGCTTTCCAATACCCATAACATTATCATCGAAAAAGGCGCAGGCATAATCCTTGAAAGCGTTAGCGAAAACGGAGAGCACTTGGTGACGAAAAATCCCGACCAAACTATCATCTCCGTACCGCTTCCTCGCTTCCCGCAGTATGATACGCTCCCGGCTAGCGAGATGAATTTGCTAAGAACGCTCAATACCCAAAGCGAGCAGCTTAAATCATTGTCTGCGGCTATCGGCAAAAAACTAGCTAGTCAAAAGAGCAATATCGCCAACACCGTAGAGTATATGGCCATAGGCGCTATTTTCGGTAAGGTAATGGACGGCAAAGGAAAGGTGTTGTTTGAGCTTAGCGCAAATAGAAAAGAGATAACTATCACGAATGCGACTAAGTTATTGGATTTGCTAAGCGATATCGAGGCTGCTCAAAAAGAGGTATTAGGCGTTGCAAAGCCGTATATCGCGCTAGTAACTAGAGAGCTTTTTGGCGAGCTGCTTAAACTGGCCGAAGCCCAGGAGCTTCTAAAGCTAAAATCCTGCGAAGTCGTCGACAGTAACGGCGTTTTAACGCTTAAACTTTTCGGCAAGACCTTTATGCCTTACGATGCCTCGTACAAAAACACGAAAGGCAAAGATACGAGCTACATGAGCGGCAAAAAAGGCGTAGTAGTGCCTTTGATGGACGACATCTTTGAGGTAGTTTATACGAGAGCAAACCATACGTCTGCCATCGGAAAGGCTCCGACGAAATTCTTCGCTGCGGCTCCCGAGGTGCTCGACAAAGGTATGGGCTGGGGCATTGTTAGCGAAAGCAGACCGCTTCCGATCTGCAATAGGCTTGACGCGATCATCGAGCTAAAAATGTAATAAATCAATTTAAAAGGGCTTTACGCCCTTTTAAATCAAAAACGACTAAAACTACGAGAAAAATATTTTAAACGTTTTAACGCGCTTTTAACGCTCGCTAAAAGCCAATAACGAATACGGTCAAAAGGTTTAAAATATTTGGAGACAAAATAATGGTTTTAACAAACGAGGATCTACTAAAAGAAGTTTCTACTAGAGAGCTACAAGAGCTCAGCGACTTTGAAGGAAGCGGCGCCGTTAATCAAGGCGTCATAGACGATAGCGTAAACGATGCCTTGGCCTATATCTCCTCTTTCATCAAACTTCCGCAAAACCCTACGCCGCTGTTAAAAGACATCGGCGTAAATTTAACTATTATCGAGCTCAAAAAGCGCAACAACTTTCCCAAAGAGGCGCTGAATGAGCAGATAGAAAAGATGGACGCTCTACTTTTGAAGATGGCTAACAAGAAGCTTCCGAGCCAAATAGAAGACGATAGCGCGCCCAGGCTCGGTATAAGAGCGTTTAGACACAGTGAGAAAAAAATGGACTTAAAGGATTTAAATGGCTGAGAAACCGAATATCAAAGAGCTAGCAAAAGAGCTATATTTAAAAGGCTTCAGCCTTGAGCGCATAGCCGAAATTTTAAACAAGACCGTAAAAACCATAAAAAACTACAAATCTCAAAACGGCGACTGGGACGAACTAAAAGCCGCAAGCTATCTAAATAAAAGCGGAGAAGATAAGCAAAACATCTATCAAAACTTTATCGAAGAGATGCGCCTAGCGGTCAAAGATATAAGAGAAAGCGAACTGCCGGCGGGCAAAAAGGCCGAGGCGCTTTCAAAGATAGGCGATAGCTTCGTTAAGATGACCAAAGTTGCAAGCTACGAAAACCCGGCAGCATACCGCCTAAGCATCGCCAAAAAGGTCATTATGCTAGTAGTTGATAAATTTAAAGACGACGAGAACAAAGAGTGTATCAAAAAACTCGTAGAGCTCATCGAGAGCGAAAAATTCGTCAAAGCTATCGAAGAGCTCGACGTTTAGGATGACGCATGCTTTTTTCAAGAGATGAGTTAGATAGCTTCCTAGAAGACAGTAGAGAAACGCACAAGCAAGCCGGCGCCGTAGAACCCGAGCTTAGCAAGCTCACGCGCAAAGACTTTTACGGCTGGCTGGAGGAGCTTAGCGGCGAGCTAAAAGAGCAGATACATCTAAATAGCCCCCTATCCCCCAAAGATAGATCCGCAAGAGTAAAATGCGCCGAGCGCGATTTTATGTTTTTTGCAAGGACTTATTTCCCGCACTATTTTAGCATTAGCAGCTCTTGCGCGCTTCACGAAGATCTAGCGCAGATTTTTGAAGCCATGACGCAAAACGCAAGCGGAGACAAATACGCCCGCGCCGCGCCGCGCGGTCATGCAAAGACCACGTA
>CALCKS010000317.1 GCA_937965895.1 uncultured Campylobacter sp. | reverse complement strand
ATCCACCATCAAGCTTATCGTTACCGGCTCCGCCGTAAAGGATGTCGTTGCCGCCGTTTGCGTCAATGATATCGTCTCCTTCGCCGCCATATAAAGTGTTATTACCATCTCCGCCGTAGAGTTTATCATTACCCTCATCGCCATAAATAGTGTCGTTACCGTCATAAGCTATTATTGTATCATCGCCTGCTCCACCGTGAATTTCATCGGTAGCATTCGCTCCATAGATTATATCGTTACCATCAGTTCCTTTAAAGGCGGTTTGGGTTTCGAATTCATGAAGAGATAGTTTAGTTCCGTCTGCAAATTCGAAGTTCTCTATCTTTGCACCGTCATAAGTTCTTCCATTGTTCCAATAAACACCGTTTATCGTCAACTTATCATCCGTTCCTTTGATAGAAATTTCAAGGTTATCGATATTGTTTTCAGCTCTTTTAACGATTAGATCTTCTTTCTTAATCCCCTCTTTAAATTTAAGAGTATCGTTGCCGCCTATATCATAGATAGTATCCGCTCCGTCGCCTCTTCCGAATATGTAGGTATCGTCTCCATTGCCGCCCTCCAATCTATCATTACCGGCTCCGCCTATTAAGGTGTCATCGCCGTATCCACCATCAAGCTTATCGTTACCGGCTCCGCCGTAAAGGATGTCGTTGCCGCCTTGTCCATTGATAACGTCGTTACCAGTAGACCCTACTATCATATCATTTGCATTTGTGCCGCTGGAATTAGAAGTTATCGTTGCTATGTCTAGCTTATTTTGTGTCTCTTGCCCTATGGCGGCTATGTATTCACCCAACACCCCGCGTTTATTCGCTCCGTATGCAAACTCGGCAAGTAGGCTAAGTCCTGCGGTGAACTCCTTTTTACTTTGAAATAAGGTAGTAAACTCCGCCAAATCCACGAAAGCTTTCTTCGAATCGCTTAGGTTGATCTCTTTAAATTTATCGATTACTTTGGTGAAATTTAGTCTAAAATCATACTTCAGTTTAGCAGATGTATTTGCGCCGCCGCTCGCGGCATCGGATTTTGAATTGTCGCCCGCCGAGGCGCCACCATTCGCAGACCCCGAGGCACTATTGCCCGCAGCCGTATCGTTAGGTACCGAGATCATATCTAGACTTATCAGATCGGCATAGCCTTTTAGTCTGGTTTGAGCCAGTAGCGAAGCATAGGAGTAGTTTAAAATTTTCTCATAAGTTTCGTTCGTGTTTTTGATGATAGCTTTTATATCGTCATTGCTTATATAATAGAGCTCTGCAGTCTTTGAACCGGTGAAAGCATCGATTACTTTGATCTTATATTTTATACTCTCAAACTCCTTTAGCAAGCTCTCATCTATAGAATTTGAGCTATTCAGTAGAGCCTGATATTGAGACGGAGTAAGGCTTAGTCTTCTTGCGTTTGGATTACCGGAGTTTATCACGTTACCATCTGCATCTACGTTGATGTTTGATCCTGCGCCTAGACTTACATTGCTTGGAAGCTTCACCCCTTTTAGGTTTACTTCGTAGCCCGCGGCATTAGAATTTCCGCCCGTGCTTCTTACAGCAGTCTCGCTCCAGGCTTTTATAAGACCTGGCAGAGCCTTTAACTGCTCCTCTTTGGTATTTAAGCGAGAGTAGTTATCTAGTGCGGCAGCTAACTCTTTATTTAATGCAGCGGCGGATCTTAGATCTCTTAGTAATCCAAAGCCTTTGATATTCGCTCTAGCCATATCTTCGGAGCTTAACGGCGCCCCGTCTTTAAATTTAGAGTTTATCGTATCTACGTTAAAATTTAGATCGCCCATACTATGAGCGGTGCCGTCAGTTTTAGTATAGTTTCCCTTTAGGCTTAGGGTATTGCCGCCTCCTAGATCTTCGTTTACCTCATTGTGATTTAGGCTTAGGCTAGCGATGCCTAGCTCATCTAGGCTCTTTAGCTCGCCTTCGTCTGAGATCCCGTTAGAGTTCGCATCCTGCCAAATTTTAAGATCTTTAAATTTATCGTCTTTATTATCTATAAGCCCGTCGTTATTGCTATCGAATTCCTTTAAAGCTTCGTAACCGTCCTTGGCTAGTCTTTGATTACCATCTTTATCTTTTATCTGCGTGAAATTTCCAAATAGCTCGCCGCCGTCGTCTATATTGCCGTTGCCGTTACGATCGTAGGCTAAAATTCCATCCTCTTTGCTTATCCAAGATGATCTGTGAGATACCCCATCTCCGTTGTGATCAAAGTAGGCTCCGCCGTTAGGTGCAGGGCTGATGCCGATCTTGCCGTCACCGTTGAGATCTAGGGCGAGAGGGTCGACGATGAAAAATTCCAAGATAGAAACGGCAAGTCCAATGTAAAATTTCTTAGTGTTTTGAAGTTTGTTAGATAATTCTTCATTCATTTTATTGACAGCTGCGATCGTAAAATCTATAAGAGCATCCGAAGCGTTCGTCATATATTCATCCAGCTTATCCACATAAGGAGCCGTTATCTCCTTAATTACTTCAAGCAACCATGGGTCTCTTCCTACCCAGTTTGGATCATAGAGGTTGAAAAAATATGACAACGAATCTCTATTCTTATAAAGATTTAGGAGATAGTCGCTTCCTAGATATGAACCTACCGCGCCGAATAGTGTAACCAAAGCTATTGCTTTAGTTTTGCCCATACCCTTATTAGGCATAATCAGCGAGGCAAACATATAGCCGCCTATATTCGCTCCGGTTTCTTCTAGCATGTATTCTTTGAGTATACTTCTTGCTTCTTCTCTATTTCCTGCACTAAGTGCCTGATCTGCTCTTTGCATAGTCATATCAAAGCCTATTAGTCCGCCCATAATCCCTAGTCTATTTAGCTCTTTCGTGATGAACGGTAGCTTATCGCGACCAAAAGCCTTAGTTAGCTCTTTGACCTTCTCTGAATACGGAATTTTATCATTTGTGACTATATCATTGATATAATTTTGAACTAGCGTATTTTTATTTTCTTTGAATATCGCCTCGAAATTTGTGTTTTTGCGTGCTTTATCGAAATCATCTTGCGTTAGTTCGGATATTTCTTTACCCGCTATTTTTGCTACGGCTTTTTGATCACTGATGATATAATTCAGTTTTTCTCTATCGGTAGCACAAGAATTTAGCTTAGAAACTAATTCCGCTTTATCCATACCGTTGATTTTAGTGATATTTTCATTTTTGAGAAGCTCGGGGAGTTCGGTTTGATAAAATGTTCTCTCGACTTTAGCTCCATCACCTATTATGGTTACTACTTCGCCTTTTGTTGCGGCAGCGAAACGTTTAGATACTGTGTCCCAAGCGCCGTTATCGGTTCTGTAAAGGAAGTCGGTAACAAGAGGATTTAATTTTCCCGAACTATCCACTATTTTAAAATTTGGATCGTTCTTCGTAAAAATCCTATTAAATGCTTCCAATAAAACACTATTGGCTTTTTTGCCCTTTATAGTTAAAAAATCAGCAGCGGGAGTCTTATCAATCATTCTAAAATTCTTATTATTCTTAGAATTTTTCAGTGCATTCTTTAAATCTTCCTGGGTTTCCTTAATGCCACTATAAAATACAGTTGTTGATCCAGACGAGTTTATATCTATTTCTTTTAAAATGCCTATAATGTCATCCAGTGAATTAGCTAAAGCTAATCTTGCGTTTGCTTGTTCTAGCGTTAAATTTGCCATTTTATTTCTCCCCTTTATCAGTTAAATCTTGTAGTTCCATAGTATAATTCGACTCCGGTTTCCACAAATCACAGTCCCTATATACTTCCAAAATTTCTTTTAGCAGGCATAAAATATCTTGCTTACTAAGATTTTGCGTATGATCTGGTTTTAAATCTAGGAGTTTCCAGATTCTATGAAATTCCTCTGGAACTACTTTTCTATCAATATTTACCTCATGATCTATAATCATCTCTATAATTTCACCTTTATAATATAAGATCCAAATAGACTTTGTATCGTAATCGTGGTCGTATTCATAACCTGGGAAGCTATAAAGAAACCAAGCCCAGCAATCTCTCTCCCTATCGATAGTCCATCGTAACTCATTAATGAAAGTCTCATAGTATGGATTATATTTGTAGTAAATTTCACTCAATCCGTACTTCTCATCATCCTCTTTGGTGATGATTGCGTTTTCAAACGCCATTCTCTCCTCCTCAAGAAATTTAATAATCTTAGATTTTACGATATGCTTATATTCGCCTATGCGCTAATAAATATATAGTAGAAAGCAGGATTTGTTTTATTGGAGCTTGCTTGGCAGAGCGTTTATCCGTTTTAGCGTCTGTATTGCAACGAGCTTTTACAGCTGCTATCGGCTCCTTATCATAATCTCTCATCAAATCCCCTACTCATATAAAAATTTCGCCACATTTTACCCTTTTATTCTTACGGTATATTTAAAATTTAAAAGTGCTTTACCATATCGAATTTCAAGGTCTTTTGCTACTCTAAATTTTAAAATTTTACTTCCCAGCGCAGCAAAATACAAGGCCTAAAAACAAATGCAAGACGCTATGTTAAAATGCCATAGCTGCTTAAACTATCTATTGGGCTAACTACCAAATCATCTACTTGGCTACCCCAAACGGCCTACTCACACCTTCCGTATCTAGACATTAGTTCCGCTTTTTTGATATTAAAACTGGCTTTTTGCGCATGATCTCTTAGGGCTAATTCCTTTTTTAAAGAAGCTATTAGAGAGTTTAAGACATCTATCTTTGAGCTTTCGTTACCGGCATTTAATCTCTTTTGCATAGT
This sequence comes from uncultured Campylobacter sp., assembly GCA_937965895.1. Lineage (GTDB taxonomy): Bacteria > Campylobacterota > Campylobacteria > Campylobacterales > Campylobacteraceae > Campylobacter_A. The sequence goes on along the minus strand of CALCKS010000317.1, from coordinate 5,279 downwards.
TAGGATATCTTTTGAGATTTTAGAGGAATTGGATAGGATTTTATCGTATTCGTCCTTTTTGGATAGAAAGAGTTTAAGATCTGCGATCTGCTTTTCGTATTCTAATTTAGCTTCTTCTTTTTTAGATAAAATCCTCTCTTTATTTATCTGCTTTTCTTTAATCTGTGCGGCACGCTTGCCTCCGTCAAACAGGCTCATATGCACTGTAAGTCCCGCTCTATATCCATGTCTTTTGACATCCTTTCCGGCGCGGCTAAAGTCGTCTCTGTCGCTGCCGTAAAGATCGTATCTGCCGTATAGCGAAACGGTAGGATAATAAAGCCTCTCTTGCGATCTCATACTTAGCTCATTTGCGGCTAATTCATGATCAAATCCTTTAGCGATTACGCTATCTTCAAAGGGTACGAAGTCCGAGCTGATACTATTAGCTCCGCCTAGATCCGAAAGATAAAACACGTTTGGAATTTTAACTCCGGAAAGCGAGTAAATTTTATTTAAAACATTATTTGCGTTTAGTTCTAATTGAGACAGCTCATAGCTAGTATCGGCTAACGCTATGGCTTGATCTGCGAGAGCTGTTTTACTTAGCTCTCCTGCGCCAGATAGTCTCTTTTCATAGATATAAAGCATCTCGTAGGCGTCTTTTAACCGCTCATAGATTTCTATTCTGTTTTTATATCCGAGCGCCTCGTCGTAAAGCTCCAAAAGCTTGATAGAGCCGTCTATATAAGCAGAGCATCTTTTAAGATCTGCTTGTTTGATATTCTCTTCGGCAGCTTCGATCGCTAACTCATCCGCGCCGAATTTAAATATATCTTGGCGCAGCACAAGCGAGACGGAATCTCCGTAGCCGCTTTGCGAGACCAGGCTATCGTCGCCAATCTGCACGGAGTTGTAGCGGGCGCCGTAGCGTTTGGCGTATTCGCTATTGGCATTAATTCCAAGCTCGGGATAGCGTGAGGCCTTTTGATACTCAAGCTCGTTGCGCGCGCTTTGCACATCCAGTCTTGTTAAATTTAAACTCGGAGAATTGGCTAAAGTATGCTCTAACAAGGCGTCGAAGGAGAAGGAGCTTGGGCCCGCTTTAAAATTTGAATCAAGCTGTCCATCCAATCTTTTTTGATTTATATCTCGTATTTTTGATCTATCTAGTCGGTAAATTTTAGTAGGGGCTTTTGGGTTTGAATTCTTTGAGGCGTCTTGCGAGCTATCTTGTTTGGGGCCCGTCTCGGGAGCGGAGAGATATTTTTCCAAAGCGCTCTGAGTGTTTTGCGCGGCTGCTTGGCTTTGAGTAGACGTTTTATTTGAGGCAGGTTTTGATGAAGCGGAGCTAAATTTATTCGCTGCGTTTAAGAAATCCGCACCGATAGTTAAAGCCAAGGTGATTAGAATAGGGGTAATCGCAAATTTATTCAAAGCAAGCTCTTTATAAATGAAATTTTAATGCATTTTATACGAAAGGGGATTAAAATTTTATAAAACGGATGAGGAAATTTTAAGTTTGCCGTCTTAAAATTTAAAGACCGAGGCACGCGGTGTATACGATCGACGATCCGAGGGCGGTGCTTTTGCACGAAAAGGCTTCCAAGCTTACAAAAGAAAAAAAGTGCGAAGCGGAATTCCGCCTCTATGACCTTATCGCGAAAATTTCTCCCGACGTGCTTGCCGAAGTGCACGAAGGTGAAAAAAAAGATCTGCCCGAACGTCGATTTTTATTCCGGCTTTGTGTATTCGATGCTCAATATCCCGCGTGAACTCTACACGCCCATTTTTGCGATTTCGCGCATTGCGGGCTGGAGCGCGCACCGCATCGAAGAGATCGTCGCAGGCGGCAGAATTTACCGGCCGGCGTACAAAAACGTGTGCGACGTGCGCGATTACGTTCCGATCGAAAAGCGCATAAAGTAGGCGCTTATGATCCGCCTCGACAAATTACTGTCTCACGGGGGCTTGGGTTCCCGCTCTTCCGTAAAAAACTGCTCCGCTCGGGCGCCGTGACGGTAAACGGTAACAGCGTATCCGACGCATCGATCAGCATCGATGACGAGAACGATGTCGTCGCCGTACGGGGCAAAAGAATCGAAGTTCGCAAAGCCGTCTATCTCATGATGCATAAGCCTTCGGGATTCGTGTGTGCAAAGCGCGACGGGCTTTACGAAACGGTTTTCGATTTGCTAGGCGATCCATACCGCACGCCTTTTTTCGAAGAAAATCTGCATACGATCGGAAGGCTCGACTGCGATACCGAAGGTTTACTTATTCTGACGACCGATGGAGCGCTCACACACCGCATCACTGCTCCGAAAAGCGAATGCGGAAAAACGTATGTTGTGCGCCTAGCAAAAAAGTTCGAAGCGAAGAAGGGGCGGCATACGTTTGCAAATGTGCGCAAGGCATGCACATGGAGCCTGAAGGAAGAGAAAAAGAAGCCGACTGCAAAAGCGCGGAGCTCGTGTGGCTCGGCAGCGGCGATGAAAAAGACGAATGTACGCTTACGATCTGTGAAGGAAAATTTCACGAAGTAAAGCGCATCTTTTCCGCGCTCGGAAACGAAGTCGTCTATCTGAAGCGCATCGCGATCGGCGCGCTTCGGCTGGACGAAAGCTTCGCGAAAGGCGATTGGCATGAACTTTCCGAAGACGAAATCGAACTGCTATACCGAATTTGAGAACTTGCGCGCGCGTTTCAGCACTGTACGCCCAATTGTTCTTTGAGTGCGGATTGTGCGACTGCCGAAACGTTGATTTTAAGGATTAATTCATTTTTACCAAGGGGATGGTTACCGTCGCCGTGCCGTCTATAAAAACCTTGTGTTTTTTGAAGTTGCCGGGCGGGCCTTTGCCGTCGTAATTGCTGAATCCGAACGGCTCTTTCGGTATGCCGATCGCGTTCGTATTCAGTTTTCCGTCGCCGTTGACGTCGTGATAAACGCAAAACGCATACTCTCCGGCTTTGAGCCGTATGCGATATACCGCCTTTTCTCCGTCAGCTGCCGTTTCGGCGGTTCTATACGGAAGACGTTTGCGAAAACTTTCGGAGGAATCGTGGATACTGATAACGATTGTTCCCAACTTTTCTTTTATGCCGGTAACGACGATTTCTACGTCAAAGAGCGTTTTATCGTCCGCCGCTTGAGAATACAGGGAATAGAGCGCAGCGAAAATCATCATACGGAAAAATAAGGTAAGTGTTTTTTTCATATTGTCTCCTAATTATTGCGCTGCATAATTTTCAAAACGGCACTGTTCGAATACGTCTGTACCGATAAGCGTAATCGCCTTTGCGGGGCAGTTGTTTATGCATCGATAGCATATCGTGCAGTTTCCGGGATGGAATACGGCTTTATTGTTTTCGATATATAATGATTTTGAAGGACAATGTGCCGCGCATATGCCGCAGCCGATGCAGCGTTCCGTTTTGATTTTGAGCCGTTCGCACAGTTTTTTCGCATGCATTTTAAACCACAGGCGCTGGCCGAATAAGCCTGCGATTCTGTGAAAAAACGATAAGCCGTCTTTCGGATAGATTCCCCGCTTTATGCCTTCCGCCGCTTGCAAAATCTTTTTTTGCGCCGCCGCTATGAGCCCCCTGTTTTCTTTCAGCGTTTTTTTTAAAAGCTTTACATCGGCGATACAATCCGGCATGTGCAGATGTAAGCCTCCGGTAACGGCGGCTCCGCATTTTCGGAGCAGCCTGGCCGCAAGCCCCGCGCCGTCTCCGCTGAAAAGGCCCATCGTTGCGATCACAAAAACGCGCTTTCCGCGGAACATATCGGCATGTTTTAAAATAAACGCTTTTACAATGCGCGGGATATCGCTGAAGTAAATAGGATAACCGAGCGCGATTTCATCCGATGCGCGTAAGATTTCAAGCGCTTCGTCCGATTCCATGCTGCAAGCCCTGCCGCCGGTCGCTTGTGCAAACGCTTCCGTACAGTATTTTGTGTTTCCCGTTCCGCTGAAATACATTCCGTTCATATCGTACCTCTTGTGCCCTTACTTTAAAAATGACGGCTCGAGCACGTCCATAAAATCGCCGATTTTTTCTTTCCAATTTTTGTCGTAGCACACGTTTTTCATTGTCGCCAACGCCGTAAGTCCGTGAATAAAAGCCCATATCGTTATTAAAATATCGATTTGCTTTTTTTTCGGGACTTTATTTTGCGTAAGCAATGACAGGACGCTGTTTTTATACAGGATAAAAGGCGCATAGTTTTCTTCATCCGGCACGGATAAAGTTAAATCGACCTTTATGTCCGACTTTGAATACAAAAATTGAAAATAGGCGGGATTTTCAATAAAAAAAGAAACATAGGCCGTGCCCAAATTTTTTAACAATTCAGAAGGCTTTTTGTTTTCGGCGATCGCGGCTTCGAGCGTTTTCGAAAAGCGCTCAGTGATGTGCAGCTGCATCGCGTTGAGCAATTCTTCTTTGTTGTGAAAATGACTGTATGGGGCGGCATGGCTTACCTTGCAGGCCGTCGCCGCTTTTCTCAGCGAAAAAGACTGTAGCCCGTCGGTATTGACGATTTCGATACCTTTTTCGATTAAAAGATTTTTTAATCCTTCGCGGTGATACGGCAAATTCAATTTTTGCATAAGTACTCCCTTTTAATCTTTACAGTGTCAAGATAATAGCGTAAAAACTTTACATTGTCAAGTTTAAAGCGTCGTGTAAAGCGATTTACAAAAGCCCGCGTTCGCGCATATAATTATGTTATGTTGTCGGATATCGAAATAGCGCAAAAAAAATCGAATGCTTCCGATCGCGGACATCGCACAGCGCATCGGCATTGATGCGGACGGAATCGAACCGTTCGGACAGTACAAAGCGAAACTCATCGCAGAAACGCTTCGTGCTTTACGAAAACGCGCTCTGGACGCAAGCGCGCGCCTCATCCTCGTTACCGCCGTAACGCCGACGAGCGCGGGGGAGGGCAAGTCGACCGTTTCGATAGGGCTTGCCGATGCGCTCAACCGTATCGGAAAAAAAACGGTGCTCGCGCTCCGCGAACCGTCTTTGGGTCCCTGTTTCGGTATAAAAGGCGGAGCCTGCGGAGGCGGATACGCGCAGATCGTTCCGATGGAAGAAATCAATTTGCACTTTACGGGCGACATCCACGCGATTTCCTCTGCAAATAATTTGATTGCGGCTCTCATAGACAATCACATTCACCACGGCAATGAACTGGGGATAGATCCCCGCACGATTTCGTGGAAGCGGTGCGTCGATCTCAATGACCGCGAACTGCGCAACATCGTCGTCGGACTCGGTGGCAG
>CALCKS010000316.1 GCA_937965895.1 uncultured Campylobacter sp. | reverse complement strand
TTTCGACCGAAGATAGAACATATAGTTCATCGAGGGAGAAAATTTCTAGCTCATTTAAAGGCACGCAAGAGAAGCCGAAAAAGGAAAAATTTGAAAATAGTTTTAGCAACATCAAACTCCGACAAAGTGCGCGAAATAAAAGATTTTTTAAAAGATTACGAAATTTACGCACTGCGCGAAATTTGCGAGCCCTTTGAGATCGTCGAGGACGGAGCGACTTTCGCCGCAAACGCGCTAATCAAAGCTCGCGCGGTGCACGCTAAACTGCGCGAGCTAAATTTGGCGGACGAGTTTATCTCGCTAAGCGACGATAGCGGCATCAGCGTGGAGGCTCTTGGCGGCAGGCCCGGGATTTACTCGGCGAGATTTAGCGACATGAACGAGCGCGGGCAGATAACGGGCAAAAGCGCGACCGATGCTAGCAACCGCGCAAAGCTGATAGCCGAGCTAAATGCGCTAAATTTAACTAGCTCGCCCGCGTTTTACACCGCTTGTATCTCGGTTAGCTCAAATTTGGGCGATTTTACGGCGCACGGCTTTATGCACGGCACGGCGATTTGCCAAGAGCGCGGCAGCAACGGCTTTGGCTACGATAGCCTCTTTATCCCCAAAGGCTTTACGCACACGCTTGGCGAGCTAGACGACGCTACAAAGCTAAAAATCTCTCACCGCTCAAAGGGACTTGAGCTCATAAAGTACGTTTTAAAGAGCCTTGAGAGGAAATTTGGGCGCTAAATTTAGGGCGCGAAAGAAAAAGCAAATTTGCGCGGCAAAACTGAGCTAAATTTGCCGTCCCTTAACGCTAGCGCGGTATAATCGCGCAAATTTAAAATTTGAGACGAAGATGAATCTGGTTTTATTCGACTTTGACGGGACGATCACGCGCGACGACTCGCTGCTGGAGTTTATCGCCTACGTCGTGGGATTTAAGAAATTTTTTAGGGGGATTTTTTGGCTTTCGCCCGTTTTGATAGGCTATAAGCTAAAAATTTGCAGCAACAACTACGCTCGCAGGCGTCTGATGACGTATTTTTTCGCGGGGATGAGCGCGGATAAATTCGCTCAAATTTGCAAAAAATACTCAAACACGCACATCGAGGATATCGTGAAATTTTCCGCGATGGCAAAGATCGCCGAATATAAGGCAAACGGCGACAAGGTCGTGATCGTGACGGCGTCGCTCGAGGACTGGCTAGCTCCGTGGTGCCACGCGCAGGGGCTCGAGCTACTAGGCACTCGCATCAAGAAAAAGGGCGGCGTGATAACGGGCGAGATAGACGGTGCCAACTGCTACGGCGCGGAGAAGGTACGCCGCGTGCGCGAGGCATACGACACGGACGCCTTTGATCGCGTGATCGCATACGGCGACAGTAGGGGCGACAAGGAGATGCTGGAGTTTGCCGACGAGGCGCATTATAGGGTGTTTGAGTGAGGCGGCTATCGACTGCGAAAACTGCGTGCAGGCCGTAAAATTTGGAAGCTTTAAACTTGAGCATTTATGCGGCAAATTTAGCTCTAGCGCATTTTTGCGGTGCGGCAAATCGGCGCGCACTAGCTGAAATTTGGCGCCGTAATGTTTGAGCCAAATTTGCTAGGCGCTTTTTAGTTAAGCTTAATTTTGTTTGTCCTTGTCGTAACGGCTCCAAATTTATGCAGCTCATATAAATTGATCCGGCGTGCGTTTAAACCGGGTCAGCGTAAATAAAAATAGCAAACTCTGTGCTATTTGTTTTAGCTTAAATTTAAGCCGATTTACGGCCTTTTTTTGTGAAAATGCGCCACTCTTGCGGCTCAAATTTGACCACCAAATTTACCCTCAACCGCAAACGCCGCAACTCAAATTTAACCTCAAATTTAAACCATTTTCAGCACTTCGACCATCTCGCACTTTGCGATAAATTCGGTTTCTTTTGGGATGATTAAAAGCGCGGCGTCGTTTGTTAGGTTATTTACGATCGCCGAGCTGCCCAGCTTTTTGCCGTCTAAATTTACGTAAATTTTGCCGTCTCGATTGATCAAATTTACTGCCATAAACTCCAAAAACGGCGCTGCAACTGCGGTATTTTGGCGCTTTTTGTAATTTAATATCAAAGCGGCTAAATTTTAGCCTCTACCCACTCGCCTAAAATTTTACTAAAATTCTCTATCATCGCGGCGAAATCATACTCAAGCTTGCTTTGCTTTTGCGCGATCTGCTTTAGCGCCGTTAAAAAATACTCGCTTATTTTTTGCTTTTACTCTGCGTGCGAAAGCTCGCTAAACTCGCGCTCAAAATATATCTGCGCGCCCGTTTTGCCCGTATCTTTTCTAAACGGCGCATACTCAAATCTATTTCGCAGATAGTAACCGCCCGCCCGCCGCTCCTCCTCGCTCATCATCTCGTGTATCAGCTCCCACGCACGCTGCGAGCTTAGGCGCGGCTTATCGGGTGCGATGATGTAGTTTGTTTTGCAGCCGTAATCCGAGAAGCTAAATGCGCACGATAGCTTGATGTAGTTGATCGCGTAACCGTAAATTTCAGGGCGCATTTTGGCGTTAAGCGCTGGTTGTAGATCCGCAAAGAGGCTTTCTATCACGGCGCGCGAGTTTTCGTAGCAGTTGCTGATAGCGCGCGTGATGCGGACCGGATTTTTGGCTATCCAGTTGCGCCGGCTGTTTAGCTTGAGGTCACAAATGTCCTCTTTCACGGGGCGTGCGAGCGTTTTGCCCGCCGCATCCGGGCTTTCGTGAAAAAAACGTATCGCTGTCTTGCATCGTAAGCCCCGTTTTGCGTTTCGACCACATAGCTTCTATAAAGCGCGCCTCGCCGTGCGCACTTAAAAAATAGGTCATCGCATAACCGTTGTAAAATTTCCCGCGCAGCGCCTCTAAGCTCTCGCGCTCGCCCCAGCCTACGATCGCTAGGCATTCGCAAATTTTAACGGCCCTGTTCCACTCGCTAGCGTTTTTATAAAAGGCGTAGCGGTCAAATTCGCCCAGCAGCCGCTCGCGGATTAAAATTTGATCCCGGGTGCGCAGAAAAATTTCTAGTTCGGCGAGGTTTTCTATCTCGTAAATTTGCTCTAAAATTTCACTCATTATCAGCCTTTAAATTACTTAAATTTAGACCATTTTCAGTACTTCGACTATCTCGCCCTTTGCTATAAATTCTGTCTCTTTAGGGATGATTAAAAGCGCGGCGTCATTTGTGAGATTGTTTACGATCGCCGAGCTGCCCAGCTTCTTGCCGCCCAGATTTACGTAAATTTTGCCGTCGCGATTGACTAAATTTACCGCCGTAAACTCCAAAAACGGCGAGCGCTTTTTGTAGTCCTCGTCCATGATGGCCGTGATTTTAGGCTCACTAGCTCCAAACCACGCATTTAGCAGCACGCGCACGTAGAGCACGCACATCACCATCGCCGAGTACGGAAAGCCCGGCAGCGCAAATATATATTTTTCGCCCGCTTTTGCGACCTTGATGTGGCGGCCAGGCTTGATCGCGGCGCCGTCGATGATAATGTCGAAATTTTCGCCCAGAGCGCCTTTTACGAAGTCGTAGTCGCCCATGCTGATGCCGCCGGTGGTGACGAGGACGTCGGCTGATTTTAGCGCGCGGACGATGGCGTCTTTTACGAGCTCGGCGCGGTCGCGCACTATCTCGCACAGCACGGGTTCGCCGCCCATTTTGCGCACCATGGCCGCGATGCCTACGTGGTTTGAGCTGTGGATTTGCGCGGCGTTTTCTAGCGGTTCGCCGAGGTCTTTTATCTCGCTTCCGGTAGCTAGCACCGCGACTCGCGGCCGCACGAATACGCTAACGTTAAAGATCCCAAGCTCGGCTAGCAACGCGGTCTCGGCGTAGCCTATTGTCGCACCTTTTTTGATTAGGATTTCGCCTTTTTTGTAGCTTTCGCCGACCTCGCGTACGGCAAAGCCCTTTGGCACGGGCTTTTTGATCACGACCTTGCTACCTACGACCTCGACGTTTTCGACCGGGATTAGCGTGTCGGTACCTTCGCTCATCAGCGAGCCGGTGAAGGTTTTAACGCATTTTACGCCCTCGACCTTTAGGCCTTTATCGCTGCCTGCGGGCAGGTCGGTGATGAGCTCAAGCTCGCTCAAATCCTCCCTCCACGCAAATGCGTAGCCGTCCATAGCGGAGACGGGACGCTCCGGGTAATTATCCTGCGCCGCGATATCTACGGCGATGTGGCGATCGAGCGCTTGCGTGAGCGTGACCTTTTCTACGCGGTCCCAGGGGACCAGCGTAGAGCGTAAAATTTCAAGAGAGGCCTCGTAACTCATAAATTCTTTCATTTTTTTATCCTTTTTTGATTCCCCGGCTCGGCTGGATTTTAAATAGTTTTCGGCTAGGACACTCTGGTCACGGACGACCAGTCCGCTCCCGTAGTATCCGCCGCAACCTATTTAAACTACATACAATCCGTCTGGAATATTTCTGCCGATTTTACTAAATTTAATCGTAAATTATGCTAATAAAGCATAGAAGTTTATTATCAAGTCTGCAAAAAGCGTACAAATTTAGTTATAATAACTCTCAAATTTAAGTAAAGGACAAGCTTTGAATCAAATCGCTAAAACGCCTCAAGACGTCGTCGCCTTACTCATAGAAAAAAGGAAAGAGTTTAACGATCCCAAAGAATTTATCGTATCGTTCGGCAAAGACGAACTAGGCGAGTTTGAGAAGCTAAACGGCGATATGGATATGAAGGTCGGCGACTTGCTTAGTATGAGTCAAAGCGTGGGAAACTCGGTCGGCGAGTCGCTAAAGTCGGTCAAAAAATACTCCGCCGAGCTCATCAAAGCAAGCGACAAGATGAAAGAGGGCGGACTGGGCGCGAAATTTATAAATTTCTTGCTCGGCAAAGACCTAGCCGCCGAACTTGCTAGCAAATATCAAAGCGTGTCAAGCTTGTTTGAAGAAATAACGGCAAATTTAAAGCACTCGATAAACGTTTTAGAAGCTAGAAACGCCGAAATCTCCGAGAAGCAAAAAGAGCTCTCGCTCATCATCGAAAGCCTAAAAGGCAAGATAGAAATTTTAAGCAAAACAGACGAGCTCATCGAAAATTTAGCGGCAAATCAAACAGACGAAGAGCAGAAAAAATTTCTCCTCGAAGAGGCGCTATTTTACATCCGTATGCATCTGCAAAATTTGCGTCAAGTGCTAGTCGTGATGCAGCAAAGCCTCGCAAACTACGCTACTATCAAGCACAATAACTCGCTTTTAAGTTTCGCTACGCAAAACACGATCACAACTAGCATAACCGCGCTAAAAACCAACGTCTACATCGCAAGCGCAGCGCAGGAGGGCAAAAAGCAGCTAAAAGCCGTTTCTGAGATGGACAAGCTAGCTAGCGACGTCATCCTAAAAAACGCACAGGACGTAAACGATACGGCGACAGAAGTGACGGCAAAGGTCGCAGGCGGCGCGCTAGATAACGAGAGCCTCGAAAAAGCGATAAATTTGATGATAGATTCGCTAGATAAGATAGAAAATTTTAAAAACGAGGCGCTGCCGAAGATGAAAGAAAATATCGCTAAAATCGCGCAGATGAGTAAGACGCTAGAAAGCAAGGTAAATAAGCTAGAAAAAATAGAGCAAAGCGACGTGTATAGCATAGAATAAAGCGGAGCTAAGGTCAAATTTGACCTCGCAAGCGACAAAATTTAAAAAAAGGTAAACAATGGATCAAATTTTAGAGCTTCTTGGCAACAATCTTATATTTTCCGTTCCGCTGATTATCGTTGTAGTTTTTGCCTTGCTTGAGGTTATTTTGATGATGACTGGATTTTCGGTGCTTGAGCCGCTAAACGGGCTGTTTGACGGAGCCGAGAGCATCGATGCGCCCGGTACCGAGCTGCTAGCGTGGGCAAACAAGGGCGGCGTGCCTAGCACCGTTTTTTACGGGATTTTGCTTATGAGTTTTGGAGCGTGCGGGCTTTTTATCGTTAGCGTTTTTTACGGCTTAGCCTTGCCTGCGTGGTATATGAGCGCGGTTATCGCTGCGGTTTCGTTTTTTATCGCTTTGGCATGGACTAGATGGGTTAGTCTGCTAGCGGCAAAATACCTGCCTCAGGTGCAAACGTCGGCCTTTAGCAAAAAGGAGCTTCTTGGGTGCGAATGCGAAGTAAAGGACTATAAAATAACCAAAGAGCAAGGCGGCGACGTTAAGGTTGCGGATAAAAATGGAAAAGAACGTTTCGTTTTTGCAAGGGCTGCCGATGAAAAAGAGCTTGTAAAAGGCGATGTCGCGCTTATCGTTAGGATCGATAAAAATAACTTTTACATCAAGAAAAAATAATAAATTTAATCTAAGGAGAATAGTATGAATTTTGACGGGATGACTTCTTTGGCCGTATTTGTCGGCATAGGACTCTTTTCTATCATCATTTTGGGTATCGTCTTTTCAAGGCTTTACCGAAAGACGACAAAGGAGCTTACGTTCGTACGAACGGGCTTTGGCGGCGAAAAGGTCGTCGTAGATGGCGGCGCACTGATACTGCCTATACTGCATGATTATATCGACATAAATATGCAGTCGATGAAGGTCACGGTAGCTCGCTCTAAAAGCGATAGCTTCATAACCAAAGATAGGATGCGCGTGGATATCACGGCTGATTTTTATATCAGAGTGGGTGAGGATAGAGAGTCTATCTCGCGCGCGGCGCAGACGCTGGGTAAAAAAACGGTCGATCTAAGAGAGCTAACCGGGCTGATAGAAGGCAAGCTCATCGCTACGCTCCGCTCGGTGGCAAGCTCGATGGAGATGAAGGAACTACACGAAAAAAGGGATGAGTTTAGCTCACAGGTCAAAAATGCTATCGAAGCCGATCTATCTAAAAACGGCCTTCAACTAGAGTCCGTATCTCTTACGTCGCTTGATCAAACGGCAAAAGAGTTTTTTAACGAAAACAACGCCTTTGACGCTGAGGGTTTGACTAGTTTAACGCAGACTATCGAGGAGCGCAAAAAGCTACGAAACGATATCGAACGCTCGACTGAGGTGCAAATCGCACAGAAAAACTACGAAACGCAGTCGGAGAAATTTGAAATCCAAAGAAAACAAGCCGAGGCTGAAGCTACGCAGCAAACAAAAATAGCAAATTTCCAAGCCGAGCAAGAGGCGCTAAGAGCAAAAGAGGCCGAAAGTAGGCGAAAAGAGGCCGAAGAAGCCAAGATCGTCGCGAACAAAGCTATCGAAGAGGCGCAGATAAACAAAGCAAAGGCTATCAAAGAAACCGAGATCGAAAAGGAAAAAGCTCTCGAAATCGCCACTCAAAACAAAAACATCGAGATAGCCAAGAAAAATCAAGAAGTTGAAGAGGTCAGGATCGCCGCTCACAAAGCCATCGAACAGGCTGAAATCGAAAAGGCCAAAACCATAGAAACGGTGGAGGTGCAAAAGGCCAGAGTTGTCAAAGAAGCCGAGATAGAAAAGGAAAAAGTCATTGAGCTGGCAAATCAGAGCAAAAATATCGAAATCGCTAAAAAAGTCGAAGAAGAAGCCGTGGCTAAAACCCTAGCCAACGAGAAAAAGGCGCTAGAAGCCGCATCGCTGGAAAAGATCAAAACCGCCTCCGAAATAGAACAAGCCGAACGTATCAAAAAGCTAGCTCTAATCGAAGCACAGCAAGACGCCGAGCAGCTATCTATCGAAAAAACCGTCGCCGCAAAGGCTGAAAAAGAGGCCGAGGAAAACCTAGCCGAAGCTGCTAAAATCAAAGCGATGGGCACAAGCGAAGCGCTAAAGATCAAAGCTACCGCAGAAGCCGAAGCCATAAAGATAACGGCTGAAGCCAACAGGCTAAACTACGAGGTCGAGGCTAAGGGTA
>CALCKS010000315.1 GCA_937965895.1 uncultured Campylobacter sp. | reverse complement strand
GGAAGTTAAATTTCAGTTTAATACAAACTACGGTAAGACTCATATGAGGGTGGATGTAAAGATACCTCTATATATTAAATTTAAAGACGATAGAGTACTCATATATGAGTTTGAGCATGCTATAAAAGAAAAGTCATTTAAAGCTAGCCTAAGACATGATGACGTCTTAGTAAATAAAAGCAAAGAAGAGAGTAAAAACATAAAATACGGATACTACTACATAAACAAAAATATAAATCAAGCACAGGATATAAAGATATATGAAGACGATAAACTAAGTAAGACGCTTAACGTAAAAGATGAAAAGAATAGCCAAACGCTAAATAATGTATACGAGATCTATGCCAATGAGAATAGCGCAAACAGCCAAATTTTAGATAGTATAATAAGTAAAGATAAAAAATACGGCATCAATCTACTAAGTAAAGATAATATGGATAAATTCATAAGCTCCTTTAACGAGTCAAAGAGCCTAACCAGAGTAGATAAGGGTATGTGGGTGGATGGGGATGAAGAAGTCTTAGTAAAAGTAGAGATGAGCAATGAGATAGTTTTCCCGCTAAAAATCAAGCCTTTAAATGATAAAGGTATGGAATATGACTGGACACTTATGATAGATGACAAGAGGGCTAAACAGTCAGTATTTGGTAAAAGTAGAAATAATGGCACAAGAAAACATGCTGCAAGAGATCTATATACAGATATGCCACCTAGAACAAATGCAAATGAATTAGCATTTACATCAAATGTAGAGATAGTGTCTATAGCTGATGGCGAAGTAATAAAGACTAGTGAATTTTACTATAAAACCAACCAAATAACGATACAATACGACACGGTAGAATTTGGTAGCTTTATCATAAGATATGGCGAGGTCGATCCTTCAAGAGTAAAAGTAAAAGCGGGCGATACGGTGCGAAAAGGTCAAGTTATAGGATATGCAGGATTTATGATCAACAATGGGAAGCATCCAGGGATAGTTCGAGATCAGATAGTAACTATGCTTCACTTTGAGTATTTTACAAATGGCACTAACAAAGATGACCCTTTAACCGTCAGAAACGACCCGAATAATAAATTTCAGAGACGCAAGGATCTAGCAGACCCACTGGAAATACTAAAGGAAGGATACAAAAATACTTTTGGAGAAATATTATGAGGATAATCTTTAAAATAATCTTAGCTTTACTTGTAGCTGTAAATTTATCATTTGCAACAGATAATTATATAGATGATTATTATGATAGTTTGGAGAAAAAGACGATACCTAAGAAATTTTTAAATAAAGACTGCCGTAAATTAGTAAAGAAAATATTTTGCGAAAGTGCACATACGTATGTATCAAACACAATAACCAATATATGGAAGAAACCGATTTTAATGATATTTTTCCCGCCCAAGCCTGGCTTAGAGAGATAGAGCGTATGAAAAATACAAGATACAAGACCTATGACGCAAATAACTATTCTTATGACTTTGATTTTAAATGGATAAACAAAAACACTCTTTTGGTTCAATATTATAGTTCAGAAGCTAGAAACCACTATGAAGACATATGTGAGCTATGGCTATATGAGGAAAAAGACGGTAGCGTAGATGTTTATAAATTTACATCCAAAAATTTACCTGACTAATAAATTTATAAAGGATAAGAGATGAAATTTAAAACCATACTATTAATAAGCTTTATAATGAGTTTAAATTTATATGCTTACGAGCCTTTAATGCCTGGTAAGGCTAGTGAAAAAGCTAGTGATGATTATGAGCAAGTTAATGGCGGTGTTTCATTTGACGGAGACTACCTAACTAACTACTATGGCACCAAGATATCCCCCAGCTTTAAATGTTCTGATGCTAAAGGCAAATATAAATTTAAAGAGTACTCTTTAGAAGATTTTATATGCCAGTCAAGAACCACCGCCTTTAGAGATAACTATTTTAGCGATCTTTATAATCTAATAGTAAAAGAAAATCCAAATTTAAAGGCAAAAGCTAGAGAGATAGCCAGAGAGAGGATAGGTAAAACTCAAAAAGAGTGTATAAATGAGTACTCTAAAGATTTTAGGGTGCAGTTTAAAGATAATTTTAGCATATCAGGCGCTATTCATTGCACCAGATCATACTATAGAAGCTATACGGCTAAACTAGCCTTAATGCTTTATAAAAATGATAAAAAGCTGTTTGAGAGAATTTACGATGAAGACTATGAGTATTTTAAAGAGGTATTTGAAGATACCTTAAAGTATGTGCGCATACTTCATTCCGAAGCAGGATTAAGCGGTATTAAAAAAACGGATGATAAACCTTATGCCGAGTTTTTAAGAAAATATGATGATTATGCCGCTGATATCTATGGCGATTATCATATCCACGACCTAATTTACATAGTCTTAGTCCAATACTCCCTAATAGACGAAAAAGGTCATTTGGTACTGCCTGAAGATAGAAAGGAAGAAGAGGATTAACGTAATTTTTAGAGACACTAAAGCATTTTTGAGTAAGGATACTGAGATGGTACGCGCAAAGCGCTTTTGGTATCTCTTGTTGCCGTAAATAAGTTATTTGCACTATATTATTAGCATATATAATTTACTAGATATCCAAAAAGCTTCTAAATAAAATTTGGAATGAAAGTACGGCTATTTACTGTGCCAGTATATTAAATATACACAAAAACCGATGGCCGGGCAAGGCTTAGATTTGACTATATTCATGAGAAGACATACCTTACTCCGCTCTTACTTCTCCGCCTATGACGGTTATGCCTCGTTGATCAAATATCGCTTCTACCCCGCCGGCTCTAATAATTACGTTATTTGACGTTATCTCGATTTGAGCGTTGCCGACTCGGTGCAAGATCTGATTGCCCGCATCCACCTCGTAGTTTGACTTAATATCCGAAAATTTAGAGTCTGCGACTTCCGTATGCTGAGAGTCTGTGTTGGTGGTTAAATTTGACTTAGATTTTATATCTATGTAGTTGTCGGCTTGGAGAACTATGTGCTCTTGGGTGTATTTGTTTATTCCCTTTGAAGAGCTCATCTCATAACTGCCTTCGATCACGTCTTTTTTATCTTCTTTGACGGTTCGATTCTCGTTTTGATAGATGACGGTATCCAAATTTCCTTTTATTTCGATATTTTTATCGTTTCCTACATATTCTGAGCTATCTTGTCCGACTCTTATTTTATTATCTACTCCCACGTTTACCGTATTTGATAGTCCTACGACGGTATCTTTGCTAAGGCCTACCGTTGTGAGATATTCCGCCCCTACGTTTACGTTTTTGGCTAGGTCTATGGTTTGCACGTGAGCTTCTTGTATTCTTTCAGTGTAGGTTCCTAACACTTTTGAGGACTTATCGTTTAGTATGGTTTGGGTAAAATCATGCTGTATGAGTTCGCCATAATCTTTCTGGGCTTTTAAATAAATATGCTCTTTGTCTTTTAAATTTGAAAAAGTAAATTCATTTCTACCGCTTTCGTTTACGCCTATAGTTTTTGAGCTTAACGTAGTTTGATGGTAATCGCTGGGTAAATTGGGCAGCTGCGGGTTGTAGGCATTATATAAACTAGCGCTAACCATAGGCTTATCTATATCCCCTTCCAGAAACGACACTACGACTTCGTCGCCTATTCTAGGTATAGCAAAAAACCCCGAATCGCTACTAGCTATAGGCGTCATTACTCTTAAATAAGCGCTATGAGAGTAGTCTTTGGTATTTGTTGAGTTGATGCCCTTTGGGTTAAAACAATCATCCACCGTCTCCTGAGAAGAAAAGGCATTGATTCTTACTTTTACGCGGCCGTGTTCATCGGTGTGGATAGTATTCTTCTCGTCGTCTATGCCGTTGTTTCCTATAACTACTCCCAAGGTTACTTCCGGGGATCTAGGCTTTGTTTTAAATTTTGGCACGTATACGGTACTAGAAGGAAGCATTATTATTTGATTACTATAAGATGTCGAGAAGCTTTTGCCGGAGATTGGGACTATATCGCTAGTATCTAGTCTATTTTCCAAATTCGTCTCGTCTACGAAATTTTGAACGAGGGCTATGATTTTAAAATCAAATTTAGTATCGTTTTTTAAGGCAGAGGGATCATAGCTTAAAGACACCCCGCTATTTAACTTCAAACCAAATACGTTGGAATCGGCTATATAGGTATTTAAATTTAAAATAGATCTACGCCTTTTTAGCTCCGTAGGGATATTTAAAGACTCTTGCTGCGTAAAAGAATACTGACCTAAATGAAAATGCGCATTGTATTTAGTCTTCTCGTTTTGTTTGGAATTTACCATATCTAAAACGGTAGGATACATAGCGTTTTGCGAAGAATAAGAAAAGCTGTTAGCGTTTAAAATTTCGGTCTTATTTATAGCTTTTATGCATTCTTGTTTTAATGTATTGTTGATATTTGGATTAAAGTTTACCTCTCTAAAGCCAGAAGGAGCGTTTAAAGTCGCGCCGTCTTGATTTGCTAACTCAAAACCGGAAATAGTTACCGTATCGTAAAAATATATCTTGCTATCGTCCTCATAAAAATATATACCGTTATTAAAGCAAATCCTTTGCAAGAAATTTAAATCGCTTTCATTGTATTGCGAGATATACTCTCTTGGCTCGTAAGAGTTTTTTATATTAGAAAAATCAACCTCTTTTATGAGCGAGGTTCGGTAAAATTTTAAAATTTCTTTTACAACGTCTATTATGGTCTGATCGGTAAAAATTCTATTTGCCGAATTTATCGATAGCCTAAACAGCGGAGAGCTTAAAACGAATTTAAAAAAATACTTTTGAGAAATAGAGCTTTTATGGCTCCCTGCATTTGACGTCCCTATATACCCCACTTCGGATATTATTCCGTTATATACCGATTCGTCCGTATCTTGGCTACCGGGTAAGCTAACGGAGCTTTTATCGCTTGCGTTTTGCAATGCTATCTTTTTTATTTTTAAAACGGCTTGCTTGTCTAGGAATTTATATCCGTCTAGATCATTTAAAAGAGTAGAATTTAAGCTTTGAACAAGCGGACTTTCTATACTTTCGCAGTATCCTTCGCACTCTGCAAAAAATATCTCTTCCAAGCTCTCTTTTATCGTAGCTTTCGTTACGGTAAAAATCTGTCCGTTTATAGTCAAATTTGCATACGAAATCGTTTTTTGTGAATCCATGCGTACGTCCCTATACTCTTAATAGCTCAAATTTGTATTCTTCCACGCTTTTAGTCGATGCGGCCGACTTAAATTTAAAACGTTTTAATGCGGCGGCAATGCAAAGCGTTTTATGATAGATCAAATTTATCTAATTTTATAAATACACCATAGCCTTTAATAGCCTTTAAATTTACCATACTATATTTATAATTACCGTTTTAAAGGGTGATTATAAATATAGTAAGAGACTTGCAAGGCAAGCCTCCTAAATTTAGCTTAGCTTCTTGAGTTTTCTCTCCAGTCGTCGCTTCCGCTGGTTCCTGCCGCAACGTGCTCCCAAGTTATCTTTCTATAGTTCATAGAGACCTTAAACAACTCCGTCTTGTCGTTGTTGTTTTTATCCTGAGCATTTGGCATGACGAGGGTTATGTCGGTTATTATCGCATCTTCTAGCTTAGTGGTAAAATAGTGCTCCGCACCGCCGCTAGTAGATGTTCTAAACCAATGAACTTCTACGTTGTTTAGTCTTTCTCCGCTAGTTAGCGCATTGTAAAGTAGCGGAACCGCCTTGTTTAGCGATGACGTGAAAACAAAAGGCTTATGTACTCTTTGTCCCGAAGGCTGACCGCTTTGCGGATCTACAGGGACGTTTACTATATGAGATACTTCCTGCGCCATGATTTCATCTTCGTGCCCCGACTGATAACGGTTGCCTATACTGGTTTCCGTAGATGCTCCGCTTGAAATTAGGCCTTGCGAAGAGCCTTCTATTCTGATATACGCCGGCTGTGCCATTTTTACTCCTTTGAAAAAAATATTTACTATTGTATCCAACGTAAACTTTTATTTTACTTGATTTTCTCACGAACTATCCTCTCTTAAAATTTAAGTAGCTATAATACAAACCGACGCTAAAACCAAAGGATACGTAGTGAAATTTACCTTAAGCATATTAGCCCTATTAGCTATA
>CALCKS010000314.1 GCA_937965895.1 uncultured Campylobacter sp. | reverse complement strand
TAGCTTTAACGGCGATTTCCCAGCTTAGCACGCTTCTTTGAAATGGTTGCATTGCTGTTGGTGATAAAGCCCAATCAGTGCTTAGCACGTCCTCGCTCTTAGTATATACAACGGCTCTATTTTTGCCCTTACCGCCTAAGTCTTGGGCAAAGCCCAAAGGTATGCCAACGATATTAACATCGACACCTGTGCTTTGTTTTAGTGCCTCTTTAATAGCGGTTAGTGCGTTTATGCCACCATTTACCGCGCTAATAGAGTTGTCGTATTTGCTAGCTAGTGCCATAAGGTCTTCACTGTCGATTGCGATCGTATTAGGGATTAACAGACCGCCGTTTTGCTTGTAGCCAAACTCAATTAGCGATAAGAAAAACGCTCTAGCTTCTGCACCAGTCATTGCACTAATTGCCGTACCAGCTGTTAGGTCTTTTGCTTTTACACTAGTGTTATTTAGCAAGCCTTGCACCGCACCGATCTTTGCGTGACCGACAAGCGCTGTTTTTTGCATTGCCAAAAGTGCTACACGCTCAAGGTTGCTAAGGTTTGCTGTGTCTAGCTCAATATCTAGCCTTTTAGCTCTAGCTACCGCTTCGCTAGTATAAACCGCTGACTTAGCCCATATTAGGTATAGTCCTTTTTTGGCTGTAATGTTTAAACCCTCGGTTTCTAGTGACGTTGTGTTTTCATCAATTAAGCCGTTTTCCAAATCTTGAGTGCCCTCGATCTCGCCATAATCTAGTGCGTCTATACTCTCGTCACCTTTTTGCGTGATAGGCACAAAATTAGCTAGTTGCACTTCTGGATATTCACGCTCTTTAAAGCCCTCGTTAAAACTAGCCGCTGCTGACGCTAGTTGGCTTAAAATTTCCTCGTCTCTTAGTTTCATATTATTCCTTTCTCATTAGTTTTACAAGATTGCCCGCTACGTCAGTAACGTAAAATTTATCTTTTGCTGCGGTTAGTGCCAGCGTTGCCGCTTTAGCAACTTTGCCAGCGTCTGCGCCTGCTGTTGCTTCTACTTGGATAGTGTCGCCAACCGCTAAGCCGTGATTTTCTTTGCCTTGTGCCCAAACTTCGCTACCATAAGAGATTGATAAAACACTCATAACCTCGCCTGGCTTGTTTTCGCTCTTTGTTCCCATTTTAAGGCTAACACCCATAATCTGATCGGTTGCCTTGCTTACTTTGGCTACGCCGCCGTCCTTGCTAGTCACAAATACGCCAAAAGGAATAACCTCGGTATCGTTATTTACATAAGCTAGTGCTACTACGGCACTTTCGCCTGCTCTAGCTACTTGTCCTGCAAAAGCTCTTTTATCTAAATAGCCCATTATTTACCTCCAAATTTTTTATTTAAATCGATTTTATTAGGCTTAGCGTCGTAAAATTTATCTAACACGCTGCCGCTGTTGTCTTTGTTTTTAGCATTTACGCGCATTCCCATATAAATAGCTTTAATCTCGCTATCGCTTAGTTTTTTAAGCTCGCTAGCATCAAACGCTTTGCTATCTAGGATAACCGCCTCATAAACGCCCCTTGCGTTCTTAGCGTCGCTTAGTTTTACATGGCTAAAATTTGCTTTAGCATCTGTTACGGCTTCGGTTGTAGCTGCCTCGCCTTTTAGCTTTTCGATTTCGGCTTTTAGCTCAGCGTTTTCTTTTTCCAACGCTTCAACTTTAGCTTTTAGCTCCGCGATTTGCGCGCTCTCGTCCGTGCCGTCATCGTCTTTTACGAAGATGTAGTCGCCAGCCTCCCAATAGAAGTCGCCACTGATGTAATCCATTGA
>CALCKS010000313.1 GCA_937965895.1 uncultured Campylobacter sp. | reverse complement strand
TTGTTTAGATTAGTTTAAAGGCGCAAATTTAGCCTTAAACTCGATGTCTAAATTTGCGTAAAAATCGGTTTTGATTTAACTTACTTTAAAGCGTACGTAAGGCCGGTGACGGGCTAGAATTCTGCATTTGTTTCCCAAATTGCATCTTGGGCTTTTGCATCCACTGCTGCAAGCTCGGCTAACTTGCAAAACGCCTCCCAAATCTCCTCGCGCTCCATAGTGTCGATGCTATACTTGGCGTCTATCGCGTTGAAAACGGCGATGAATTCTTTTAAAATTTCGGTTTTCTCAGTCTTGAACTCGCTGCTTGCGGGCTTTGCTTCGAGCGCGCTTAGCTTCTTATGCGCATCTATGTAAGCTTTCATAGCTTTTTTGGCTGTCGCCGCACTCACGCCCTCTCTGCCGTCCCAGCCGCGTAGCGGGTTGTTTAAATTTGCCGCCAGCCACTGCTTGCTTCGCGGTTGTCTGACCGCGAAGTTTTCTATATCTTTAAACTGCGCTCTAGCCGCCTCGCAGGCACTTTTGGGTGCTGACCAGAGCCAAAGGCGCTTTAGATGCGGTAGTTGCGCCCTCGTCGGAAAGCGTTCAAATCCGTAAACGTCGCTTAGCCAGACGTCTTTTAGGTGTTTAAATTTGACAAGCGCGTCGATGTTATTTAGTGTGCCGCCCTGTGCGTTAATAAAAATTTCGCGCAAATTCGGAAAACTCGCCGCAACGCATGCAAGATCTATGTACTCGCCGTGTTGCGAAAATATTCGTAGATCGCGCAGTTTCTCAAGCCCGCGAATGCAAAACTCGCCGCCGTTTAGCTCTAGCTGAACACTCAAAAGCTCACCGTCAAAGGGGCAGCGCACGCTCTTTAGCCGCGAGGTATCGCCATTTATCGCGAGTCGCCACAGCGAGCCGTTTAGCGTGATCTCCTCCGTGCCGCTTGCGTGCAAGACGAGCTGCTGCAAGCGCGTGCGCGAGATATCTAGGCTTTTGCCGACGCAGTTTAGCTCAAGCTGCGTCATTATCGGCGTCGCTTCTAAAAAATTTTTCAAATTTTCATCCCAAACCGCGCTTTTTATCTCGTAGCAAAACGGATTTTTATGCGCTAAATCGGCGTAGAATTCTCTGCTTTGGGGCTGCGAAATTTCAAGTTTTTTCTTGCGAGCGGATTTAAATTTGGCGCGAATATCCTTGGGAAGCTCGTTCCATGCAAGCTGCATATAGATTTGTTCGATGCTTTGCAGGCTCACGCACTCGGACGGCTCGCAAATCGAAGCGGCATTGCCGATGAAAACGGGCTTGGCATCTAAAATTTCATCCGTGCCGAGATAAAATTCTCCGCGCTCCCAAAAGTGATGATCGAAGTAAAACGGCTTAAGCTTAGCCGCTTCTTTTAGGCTGGGCGGCACGCTCGTAAAACCGTCCAAAACGAGCGCGACGAGC
>CALCKS010000312.1 GCA_937965895.1 uncultured Campylobacter sp. | reverse complement strand
AAAATAACGATCACGAAGATCAACTCAATCATTGTAAAACCTTTTCTCATATGAGACTCCTTGTGTTTATTTCTGCATACACTTATGCAGTTGGCGGGATTATATAGATAATTAGCTTAAAAATAGATTAAAATGAAATCTTTTTATATGGGTGCGTGTAAAAAAGTAATCTAGGATAAAATTTAACTTATTTCTTTACTTACTTTTTGGGCCAAAGAGCGCAGATCGCGCTCCTGCTGGTAGTTTTCATAGCATTTTTGGACAAAGGCGCTTAGTAGCTCTTTGACGTCGAGATACTTTTTGCCTCCGGTAAAGGTCTCCCACTCTTTTTCAAAATTTTGGGCAAAGTCGTCCTCGAGGCTGATGTTGTAGAATGTGGAAGCTATTTTTACCGTTATTTTTTTCATCGTTTATTTATTTTCCCAGTACCGCTTCGATCTTGCGGATAACGTCGTCGCTCTCGGTATTTTTGGTTCTTAGGTCTTCTTCTAGTCGCGCGATTTGGTTTGTTTTGGCTTCGTTTTGGGCTTTGACGCTGATCAGTTCGTTGCGTAGAGATTCGTTTTCTTCGCAGATTTCGTTATATCTAGCCAGCAGGTCGTTTACCTTGTCGGTTAGGGTGTTTAGCACTTTATCGTTATCAAACATCTTTTTCCTTAGTTTTGGTATAATTTTACGTAATTGTAACAAAAAAAGCTGATTTTTAAGGTAAAAAATGAAAAATTTTGAAATTTCGTCCAAATTTAGCCCGAGCGAGGATCAGGCCCGCGCAGCCCAAAATATCGTCGCATCCGTAAAATCAGGAAACAAATATCAAACGCTTTTAGGCGTCACGGGCTCGGGCAAGACCTTTACGATGGCAAACGTTATACGCGAGCTAAATATGCCAACGCTAATCATGACGCACAACAAGTCTCTTGCCGCGCAGCTTTATAGCGAATTTAAGGGCTTTTTCCCTAAAAATCACGTGGAGTATTTCATCAGCTACTACGACTACTATCAGCCCGAAGCCTACATCCCGCGTCAAGACCTTTTCATCGAAAAGGACAGCTCCGTAAACGAGGAGCTCGAGCGTCTGCGCCTATCTGCGACGGCGAGCTTGCTTAGCTTTGACGACGTCGTGTGCGTGGCGTCGGTGTCGGCCAACTACGGCCTGGGTAATCCTAGCGAATACAAAGGCATGGTCGCATACCTAAACGTCGGCGATAAAATCAACCAGCGCTCGCTACTGCAAAAGCTAGTGGATATGGGATACAAGCGCAACGACGTTTATTTCGACCGCGGCGACTTTCGCGTAAACGGCGACGTGGTGGACGTATATCCCGCGTATTTTAACGACGAGGCGTTTAGGATCGAGTTTTTCGGCGACGAGATCGAGACGATGTATAGCCTGGACGTACTGGAAAACAAAAAAAGGCACGACCTGAAAAAATTTATCCTCTACCCAACCAGCCAGTTCATCGTGGGCGCTGATAGGCTAAAGATCGCGATGAAAGAGATCGAGGAGGAACTTGATGCGCGCTTGAAAGAGTTTAACGAGCAGGGCAAGCTTGTTGAGGCGCAGAGACTAAAGCAAAGGGTGGAGTTTGACCTCGAGATGATGAGCAGCACGGGTATGTGCAAGGGCATCGAAAACTACGCGCGCCATTTAACCGGACAAAAGGCTGGAGAGACGCCATACTCGATGTTTGATTATTTTGAGCTGGGCGGCAAGGACTACCTAGTCATCGTGGATGAAAGCCACGTGAGCCTGCCGCAGTTTCGCGGCATGTACGCAGGCGACCGTAGCCGTAAAGAGGTACTGGTGGAGTACGGATTTCGCCTACCATCCGCGCTAGATAACCGTCCGCTTAAATTTGACGAGTTTATAAACAAACGCGCCAAATTTCTTTTCGTCTCGGCGACCCCAAACGAATACGAGATAAATTTGAGCTGCGGCCACGTCTATGAGCAAATTTTACGCCCGACGGGACTGCTCGATCCCTTAATCGAGATAAAAGATAGCGAAAATCAGGTGGAGATTTTATTTGACGAGGCAAAAAAAACGATCGAGAGAAACGAGCGCGTGCTAGTCACCGTGCTCACCAAAAAGATGGCCGAGGAGCTCAGCCGCTACTACACCGAGCTAGGCATCAAGGTCAAATACATGCACTCCGATATCGACGCCGTCGAGCGAAACGAGATCATCCGCGGACTGCGTAGCGGCGAGTTTGATATGCTCATTGGCATAAATTTGCTCCGAGAGGGGCTTGACCTACCCGAGGTTAGCCTCATAGCCATCATGGATGCCGATAAGGAGGGCTTTTTGCGCTCGACGACAAGCCTAATCCAAACGATGGGGCGCGCGGCTAGAAACATAAACGGCCGGGTGCTGATGTTTGCCAAAAAGATCACCAAATCCATGCAAGAAGCGATGGATACGACGCTGG
>CALCKS010000311.1 GCA_937965895.1 uncultured Campylobacter sp. | reverse complement strand
TAGAATTTATAGAATACGATCCGACTACGCGCCCTATGATCTCGACGTCTAAATTTTCTTGAATTACTATGGGGGCATAATCTTTGTTGTCGCTAATCAACGATAGATATGGGCGCTTTTTAAATCGTTTGATGAATAATTCGCCGTCATATCTGCAAACATAAATAGCACCCTCTATCGCCTCTTGCCCGTCGTGGCAAAATACTATCAGATCGCTTTCGTGTATAGTAGGCTCCATAGAGTTACCAAAACAAGGAATTATCCCTATCGTGGCTTTTGGGCTTACGTTAAACATTATCCTCAAATCTTCCGGGTTAAACGGGAGCAAATCATACTCGCCTAAGTCGCCGTTTTGAGCGCCGAAGCCCGCCGAGACTACGCCGTTTTTAAAAAATGGAACATAAATCGTATTTTCGCTAGTTGATGAAATTTGCTCTACGTTAGGACTCTCTATTTCATTGTTTAGCCAGTATTCGACGGGATAGCCTGAAAATTTAGCAAGCTTTGGCAGATATTTCTTTGTTTCCTTGCTGCCATTTTGCCATTGACTTATTAGTGATTGCGAAACGCCCAGAATGCTAGCTAATTCTACCGTATTTATCCCCCTTGTGGATAGAAGCTCATTGATCTTTTGACCGAAGGTTTTCATTATGATCTCCTTATAAAAAATTACTTTTTGTAATATTCTATAATTTTTAGCTACGAAAATCAAATTACTTTAAGTAACGTTTAATCTAACTAATAGTAATATAGAGTTATGAAAAAGATTACATATAGAAATAAGCTAAAACAATTTTTACGTAAATTTTATAGCTCTGACGGAACGATTTGCGTCTATTTGGCAGGAACAAACGACAAAAAGCCCAATGGGGATGTAAGATTTGCTGCTTATAAAGAGCTTAAACACCCATACGATAAGTGGGGCACTAATCTCCCGTCATATATCAAAGAACAAGACGAAAAGGCTGCTCAATGACCGCAGACCTCGCTTTTTTGATCGGTGGGATAATCGCGCTTTGCGTAAGGATTTGGAGGGTAGGACGTGAAGCTAAAACGCGAGATTAAAAAACTCAAGCGCGCGATAAAGAAGCTTCGCGAGGAGGTTGATAAGCTATGCGGAGGCGCAAGCGCGATCGGGTTCATTACGGAAGAGTATAAAGATGACGAAGAGGACATCGATACGCAAATTAGATGCAGAAAGGATAAAAAATGCAAACGACGTTAAACGCCGATGAAAAAAAGGCTGAAA
>CALCKS010000310.1 GCA_937965895.1 uncultured Campylobacter sp. | reverse complement strand
TGCGGCTCGTCTACGGGTAGCACCGAGTCGATACTAGCGATGGCAAAGCTGCTAGAGCGCGGCGAAAACGAGTGTAACGCCAACACCTACATCAAGATGATGCCTCACACCACGGCGGCAAATATCGCGCTTTTTTACTCGATAAAAGGGCGCATCATCCCGACCTCCTCGGCCTGTACGAGCGGTTCGCACGCGATCGGATACGCCTACGAGAGCATCAAAAGCGGCAAGATCGACATGATGCTGGCAGGCGGCGCAGAGGAGCTGTGTCCGAGCGAGGCATATGTGTTTGACATGCTCTACGCCACTAGCGTGAAAAACGGCTCACCTGAAATTTCGCCCACTCCGTTTGACGAGGAGCGTGACGGGCTAGTGCTGGGCGAGGGTGCTGGGATGCTTTTACTAGAAAGCGAGCAGAGCGCCGTAAATCGCGGGGCTAAAATTTACGCCGAGGTCGTAGGCTTTGGCTCAAACTGCGACGGCTCGCACGTCACGCGTCCGCAAAGCGCGACGATGAAAGGTGCGATGGCTCTAGCTTTAAAAGACGCAAATTTAACGCCAGAAAAGATCGGCTACGTAAATGCTCACGCCACGGCGACTAAGCAGGGCGACATCGCGGAAAGTATCGCTACAAACGAGCTTTTTGGCGATAAGATCGCTATCAGCTCGCTAAAAAGCTACCTCGGCCATACGCTGGGAGCTTGCGGCGGTTTGGAGGCGATATTTAGCGTGATGATGATGCGGGAGAAAAGATTTTTCCCTACGATAAATTTGACCCGCGTCGATCCTAGCTGCGCGCCGCTTTTTTACCTGACCGAGCAAACCGCGATAGATACGGACTTTGTGATGAGCAACAACTTTGCTTTCGGCGGAGTAAATACATCGCTGATATTTAAAAGAATTTAAAATTTGAAGGTAAAATATGAAACGAATTTTAGCCGTTTTGCTTTTGATTTGCTCTTTTGCGGCGGCAAAGGACGAGTTTTACGAGCACGATATCGCAAGCGCGCTGGAGTCTAAATTTGCAAAGAAATATCTGCTAAAAGATATAAGCTTGCAGTTTTCTAAACAGACGGACGAGGAGCTAGAACCCGTAAAATCGCAAAGGCGTAGCAACAAATACCGCGCGGTCGAGGAAGATAGTTTCGGCGATGCGGTAAAAGACCCGCGCGAGGATAACTACAAGGAGTCTTGCGAATACGTTTTCGTTAAGGTTTTGGTCGATCTGCAAACGGCGGCGAAAAACGCGGGCAAGAGTAGCGTCGTGAACATACAAGGAAATTTTAAAGACAAGCTGCTAGACAGCAAGGATAAATTTCAATGCGTAGTCGGAAATATGGCGACTGCGGTGGCGTTGAAAGCAAATTTAAAATAAGGAGAAAAGATGAAAAAATTATTAGTTTTAGCGGGCGTTTGCGCCTTGGCTTTAAATTTGAGCGCGCGCGACGACGTGCTTAGCTTTTCGATCGAGGAGGCGCTAAGCTCGCCAAAGGCAAAAGAGGTGCTAAATCCAAACATCAAGCTAAGCTTCGGCTCTGGTACGAAAGGCGGCATCATCAAAAGCGGCCTAATGGCAAACAAAAAAACCAACGCCTTTAACAAAAGCGACAAAGAGGCGTGCCAGTGGGCGTTTTTGTCGGCGATAAAGACTTTCCAAGAGCGCGCGGTGCAAGAGGGTGGCGCGAGGGTGGTAAATTTAACCGGCTACTACAAAAAACAGCCTTTTGACTCCAAAACGCAGTTTCAGTGCGGAGCCGGTGCTTTGATGGCCGGCGTAACGCTAAAAGGCGATATCGCGAAATAACAGCGAGATGGGCGAATGAGGCTAAATTTTAAACTCGATTTTTTCGACGCAGTTGTTTTTAACGGCGCGCAGGACGCGAAGCTGGCGGCATACGAGAGGGAGCTTGACGTCTCGCACGTGCCTCCGCTTGAGCGCCGCAGACTTAGCCGCGCGGCAAAATGCGCCTTTGACCTAACCAAAAACATTGCGCCGCTTGATATGCCTATCGTGTTTAGTTCGTACGAAGGGGAGATAAATCGCTGTTTTGAGCTGCAAAATACGCTAGCTCACGGCGAACTTATCTCGCCGACCTCGTTTTCGCTCTCGGTTCACAACGCACTTTCCTCGCTTTTAGCGATAAATTTCAAAAATCGTAGCGAAATCTCCGCCGTTTCGGCATACGCGCCGCTAGAGTACGCTTTGGTGCAGGCACATCTGATGCTAAAAAGCGGAGCCAAAAACGCTCTGGTTTTAGCCTATCACGAGAGCATTTCGCAGGAGTATTTTGACGAGTCTGCGCCCTCTTGTATGGTTTGTTTGCTAGTTAGCGAGGGCGAAAATTTGAGCCTATCGCAAAGCGAAATTAGCGGCAAAACGGATGAAAATTTGCTTGTTAAATTCCTGCAAAATTTTGATCCGAAGCAAAAATGCTCCTGGCAAAGCGCGGATAAAAACTCCGCTTGGCGGTGGGATTATGAGCCCTCGTCACGGGTTTAAAATTTTCATCGTCGGGGCGAATTTCGCGCTATTTGGACTCATTTGCGCGCTTGGAAATTTGATCTTTGTTCCGGTTGCGCTTCTTGGGCTTTATAAATTTAAATTTATCCGAAATTTTTGCCGCGATCTGGTGCGTCTGGCTTGGAGATTTTTTATATTTTCTACGCAAATTTGCGGCTATCAGCGCACTAAAATCAACCTTCCTTCAGAGCTTGGCACCGCCTCGCAGATAATCATCGCAAACCACCCGTCGCTTTTAGACGTCGTATTTTTGATAGCTCTCATCCGCCGCGCGAACTGCGTGGTAAAGGCAGGCCTTGGTAAAAATATCTTCTTAGCTCCCGCGATAAAATCATGCGGATATATCTTAAATACCGCAAACGAGGAGCTCTTGCAAAAAAGCGCGGACGCCCTAAAGAGCGGCGAAAGTTTGATAATATTTCCAGAAGGCACGCGCACGGCGGGCGAGATAGTCTTTCACAAAGCAGCCGCCTACATCGCGGTAAATGCGGCAAAGCAGCTAGTCGCCGTCGCTATCAAAATGGATCCGCCCAGCCTCAAAAAAAACGAGCCTTGGTACAAAACCCCGAGCGTTATGATAAAATACGAGTTCAAAGAGCTTTTTAGGCTAAATTTGGACGGGTTTTGCGCGGATAGACCAAACCCGATCAGAGCCAGAGAGCTGCACGCTTTTATCAGCGAAAATTATACAAAGGAGTTTAAACAATGAACGAACTAATAGATGAGATAAAAGAGCTCATCATAAAGAGCTTAAATTTAGAGGATATGAAACCAAGCGATATCGACGAGAACGCGCCGCTTTTTAACGAGGGGCTAGGTCTTGATAGCGTCGATGCGCTCGAGCTTGGCCTTGCGGTACAAAAAAGCTACGGTTTGGTACTTGACTCTAAAACGGCAAATTTAAAAGAGATTTTTTACAGCGTAAAAAGCCTCGCGCAATATATCTTTGAAAACAGGAAATAACGATGAAGCAGGAAGAAATTTTTGAGATTTTAAAGTCCGCGCTCGTGCAGCTTTTTGAGATCGACGAGGCCAAAATCACGCCGCAAACGCGTATCTACGAGGATCTTCAGATAGATAGCATCGACGCGATCGACCTAATAGACCACATCAAGCGCAAAACGGGCCACCGATTGATGCCTGAAGACTTTAAAAACGTAAAAACGCTCGAAGACATCGTAAACGCGGTGGCTAAAAAATTTGACGAGCAAGCTTAAAATCGCCCTAAGCGTAGTTAGCGTCCTTTATCCGTTTGCGCTATTTTTCGCGGGTGATTTTGCCTTTTGGGTCGTTTGGGCGCTTGCTATGCTGTGGATAGCGCGCGGGGCGTATTCAAGCGGTTTTGAGAGGAAGCTTAGTATCGCGGCGGCCGTTTTTTTCATAGTTTGTATGATTTTTAGAGGCGGATTTTTAGCGTATCTTTACCCTGTTTTGGCGAGTTTGGCGTTTTTGGTTTTTTTTGCTTTTAGCTTAAAAAACGAAGCCGTCATCACCAAAATAGCAAAACTAAAAGAGCCAAATTTGGACGAAAAAGGCGTGGCTTATACGCGAAATTTGACCAAAATTTGGTGCGCTTTTTTTGTTTTTAACGCCGCCCTCTCGCTTGCACTAGCCTTGATGGAGAATAAATTTTACTGGAGCGTTTATAGCGGCGCGGTCTCTTACGCGCTGATGGGGGCGCTATTTTTCGGGGAAATTTTGTTTAGAAAGAGATTTATAAAAAATAATGAGCTTTGAGGAAAATTTAAAAAATTTTAGATTTACGGACGACTCTCGCGACGTCTTTGACGCGTGCCTTAGATTTGCCGCGTTTTTAGAAAAAGGGGGCGTAAAAGAGCTACAAATTTACATTGACGACGCGTTTAAATTTTACGCTGCTTTTTTCGGCTCGCTTTTGGTTGGGTCTGCGCCCTGCGTGCTGGCAAAGCCGGTTTATGAGCCAAATTTGACCGCCGTAAACGACGAAAATTTTTTAAATTTTCTTGCAAAGGAGCCCGCAAAGGGGCTTAAATTTGATCCGCAGGCTAAATTTTACCTGCAAACTTCAGGCTCAAGCGGCAAAAGCAAGATGATAGAAAAAACGCTCGCGCAGATGATAAAAGAGAGCGAGTATCTAGCGGGCGAGCTAAATTTTAGTAGCCAAAATACCTTTTTTTCGAGCGTTTCGCACAGGCACATGTTCGGACTTACCTTTAAGGTCTTTTTGCCGCTAGTGCTGGGCGCTCGCGTCATCGCGGACGAGCTAAACTACCCCGAGGCGATTTTGGGTTTAGACCTTGTAAATCACGTATTTATCGCTAGTCCGGTGCTACTTAGAACTCTCGCTCAAAGCCCCGCTGCAAGCGCGCTAAAAGGCTTAAGCGGGATCGTAAGCGCGGGTTCGCCGTTAAAAAAAGAGCTAAGAGACGAGCTGGGCCGAATCTGCGATGCGCGGATCATCGAAATCTACGGCAGTACGGAAACGGGCATAGTGGCTAGGGACGAGGGGTGCGAGCTTAGGCTGTTTGGTGCGGTGGACGCGGGACTGGACGATAGAGGCGCGCTAAACGTGAGCTCGCCTTGGTGCGAGTTTTTTCAGACTAACGACGCGGCGAGTATCGACGAGGGACGCCTCGCGCTACAAGGCAGGATAGACCGCATCGTGAAGCTAAACGACAAGCGCGTGAGCCTGGAGAGTATCGAAGCAAAGCTGCTAGAAAGCGGCCTGCTCGCGGACTGCTACTGCGCGCCGCATCCGAAATTTAAACGTATCGCCGCGCTTTTACAGCTTAACGGCGAGGGGCTAAAAAAATTTAGAAAAATCGGCAAAAAAGGCGTTGCGGCCGAGCTAAAAGAGCTTTTGAAGCTTGAGTTTAAAAACAGCGTGCGATACTTTAAAATCGTGGAAAAAATGCCGCGAAACCAGCAGGGTAAATTTGAAAAAAGCGAATTTGAAAACGCGCTATTTGCTAGCCCAAAACCCGTCTGGAGCGGCGGGCGCGTAAACGAGGCGGGCGAAATTTACGGCGGTCAAATTTATAAAAGCGGCCAAAATTTAGCGAGCGGCTTAAACTGCGGCGCGGATAATGCAAGCGATATCTGCGCTAAATTTGAGGGGGATGGCGAGCAGCTTGAAAACTCAGCGCAAAAATACGAATTTAGCGCTACCCTGCACGCAGGGCTTGAGATTTTCGAGAGCCATTTTCCAAATTTACCGCTGCTGCCGGGATTTATGCAGCTTGACTACGTCTTTGAGCTAGCTTGCGGCGTCGGTATCGACGTTAGCGGCGCCAGCGCGGTGGAAAATTTAAAATTTATGAAATTCGTTAGACCTGGCGATTTGCTCCGCGTTTGTTTTGAAAAACGCGGCGGCAAGCTTTACTTTGAGCTATTTTGCAACGGCGAAAAGTGCTCGGTTGGCAGGGCGACGCTTTGAATAAATTTGCGTTTTTAGTGCCCTTTTACAATCACCCGCAAAACATCAAAGTCCTGATCGCCGCACTAAAAACATACGAGCTGCCCGTTATTGTCGTGGACGACGGCTCGGACGAGGCGAGTAAGCAAATTTTAGCAGAGCTTGAGCGAACGGAGGGGATCTTGCTGCTCACGCGCGCGCAAAACGGCGGCAAGGGCATCGCGATGAAGGACGGGTTTAAATTTGCACTGGAGTGCGGATTTAGCCACGTTTTGCAAATCGACGCCGATTTTCAGCACGACGCGGCGCTCATCGGTGAGTTTTTGCGCGAGAGCCAGGCACACCCGCAAAGCATCGTCTGTGCAAATCCCATTTACGGCGAGGACGCGCCAAAATCCCGCGTACACGGTAGGAAAATCACGAATTTTTGGGTCGCGATAAATACGCTAAGCCTTGGCGTCAAAGACGCTATGTGTGGTTTTCGCGTTTATCCTTTAGAGCTACTTAAAAAAGCGGCGGCAAAAAGCAAGACAAATAGGATGGAATTTGACATCGAAATCCTCGTAAATGCCGCTAGACAGGGCGTAGATATGCGCTGGATAGATACCTATGTGCGCTATGAAAAGGGTGGCGTTTCGCACTTTAAGATGGTGCGCGATAACGCGCTAATCAGCCTCATGCACGCAAAATGCTTTTTTTCTCTGCCTAAATTTATGCTGAGTAAAATTTGGCGAGCGTGCGAGCTAAATTCGAGCGAGAAAAACGTGACAAGCACTCAAATTTCCGTAGAGTCTCAAGAAAACGCCGAGCAAAATCTCTGGTGGAAAAAGCAGGAAAGAGGCAGCGCGTTTTTTTTGAGGCTTAGCCTATTTTTGGCGCAAATTTTGCCTGAGTTTGCGCTAAAGCTTATCGTTAAAATCGTGGTTTGGTTTTATTATATATTTTCAAAAAACGAGCGCGAAAATATCGCGGAATTTAGGCGCAATTTGAGCGTTTTTGCCGGCTCGCAGACGCTAAATGGCACGAGCGTTTTTAGCCATTTTGAAGCCTTTGGCGGCGCTATTTGCGATAAATTTAGAGTCTGGAAGGGCAAGATCAAGGATAGCGAGCTAGAGATCATTGATCTAGAGCGCATAAAAAGCGAACTAATCGGCACGCAAAAGGGGCAAATTTTACTCACGGCGCACCTTGGAAACGTCGAAATTTGCAAGGCTCTGGGTGCGCGCGTCGAGGGCTTTAGGATGGTGATTTTGGCTTACGACAAAAACTCGCGCGAGTTTAACGAGGTGCTAAAGCGCATCAGCCAAAACGACGGTAGCGTGCGCATGATGGCGGTAAATAAGCTTGACGTAGCTGCGATGCTAGAGCTAAAAAACATCGTCGAAAGCGGCGAGCATATCGGCATAATGGGCGATAGAACGCCTCTTGGCGGCGATAAGGCCGCGCGAGTGAAATTTCTGGGCAAGGAGGCGAACTTTAACTACGGTCCGTATCTGATCGCGGGGATCTTGGGCGTAAAGATAAGCTCGCTGTGGTGTCAGAAAGTGGGCGGTAAATTTAGGATCGAGCTAGTGCCGCTAGCAAGCGCCGTAAAGCTGGGGCGAGATAAAGCAGCCGCAGCGCGCGAATATCTGCAAATTTACGTCCGCGAGCTAGAAAATCGCTGCAAGCAAACGCCTGCGCAGTGGTTTAATTTTTTTGATTTTTGGAGATGAGATGATATCAAAATCGGTCGCGCTAAAGGCGCAGTTTTATGACGTGGACAGCATGAACGTCGTGTGGCACGGCAACTACGTGAAGTATTTCGAGACGGCTAGGTGCGCGCTGCTAGAGGAGATAGGCTACGATTACGAGGCGATGAGGGCAGACGGCTACGCCTACCCGATCGTAAAAATCGAGGCAAAATATATTAAGCCCGTATTTTTCGGTGATGAGATCGAGGTGGAGGCGGCGCTAAAGGAGTGCGAGTGTTTTCTAAAGATCGGCTACGTCGTCAAAAGCGCAAAAACAGGCGAGACGCTGTGCACGGGCTCTAGCTCGCAGGCGGCTGTGGATATGCGCGCGATGCAGACGTGCTTTGAGATCCCGCAAGAGCTACAAAATGCAATAAAAAGGTATATAAATGAAAAAAATAGCGATAATTTTTAGTTTGGCTGCGAGCCTGATGGGGCTTGATTTTAACGAGATAAAATCTCAAATCAAAACGCAAAACATCAGCGGCGATTTTGCTCAGACGAAGTTTTTGAGCGGTTTTAACGTGGAGTTTAAAAGCTACGGTAAATTTGAACTCAGCCAAAGCGAGCTGCTCTACGACACGCTAAGCCCGATCGCGGTGAGCATCGTCATAAACGAGCGCGGTATCTTTCAAAAAAGCGGCAATCAGCTCATAAAAATCGATCAAAATTTTGATAAAAAGCTCTTTTTATCCATCATAAAACTCGATAAAGCCGAGCTTGAGAAGGAATTTATCTTTAAAATCTCAGGCGACAAAAACAACTGGAAAATCGAGCTAACGCCAAAAAACGTGCTGCTAAAACAAATCTTTACGCGTATCTTGGTCGGAGGCGATAAATACGTCAAAAAGATCGTACTAAACGAGGTTAGCGGCGACAAAACGGTAAATGATTTTTACAACGTAAAATGAAAAAATCCGCGCGTTTTTTTATCTTTTTAGCGGCGTTTTTAGCCGCGCTCGCCGTTTGTTTTATGAACGCAAAAAAGATAAACGCGGATATTTTTTCTCTAGTAAATTTTGAAAACTCAGCCGAGCAAACCGCGCTAAAATCGATGCTTGATAGCGCTTCTAGCGAGTTTTTGCTAGCTTCAGATTCGCCCGAGTTTTTAGAAAAAAGCGAAAAATTAGCTGCGCAAAGCGGAGTTTTTGAGGAGTTTGCCGCAAAGCAGGACGTAAATTTAACCTCCTATCTAACCCAGCTAAACACCCTAAAAATCGCGCTTTTAAACGAGCAAACCTATGAGCTTTTAGTAAAAGACAAAAAGGAGTTTTTTAAGCAAAGCGCGCAAAATTTATTTAATCAATTCGCCTTTAAGCCGCTTAACGCGAAGGACGATTTTTTCGCCCTAAGCTCGCACATGAGCCTGGACGGCTCAAAAATCAGCCTAAATTTGTCAAATTTGATGCTAGAAGCTGCGCATGAGGGCAGGAAATTTTACCTCGTCAAAGCGCGCCTAAAGCCAGGCTACGAGCCGCGAAATTTGATCAAATTTTATGAAAGCGTCCGCGAGCTCGCGGCGCAGGACGGAGCGCAGGCTTACGCTAGCTGCGGCGCGCTATACGGAGCCTACGGAAAAGCCGGCGGCGACAAGGAAAGTGCGGTCATGATCGCGGTTTCGCTTAGTCTTTGCGCAATTTTTTTGCTACTCGCGTTTAAAAATTTGCGCATTTTTTGCGTCGTTTTCGTCGCGATTTTCGGCTTTGCGTGCGGGCTTGCTGCCTCGCTTTTGATCTACGAGAGCCTTAGTGTCATGGTCGTGGTTATCGGCACGAGCCTGGTCGGGTTGATGTTTGATTTTGCACTGCACTGGCTGGGTAAAAATCAAAACGTGCCCGTGGCGGCTGCGAGCGTGCGCCCGATGATTAAGATTTTCTTGCTCGGGCTTTGCATCACGATGAGCGGATACGGCATTTTTGCCTTTTCGTCGCTTGAGCTACTGCGCCAAACGGCGATATTTTCGCTATTTACGCTGCTTGGGGCGTTTTTATTTACATATTTTTGCCTGCCTTTTGTCTTTGAGGGCGCGACGTTTTCGCAAAGCGCCTTATTTTCAAGGTTTTTTGATAAATTTGTGAGAGTTTGCGAGCGCACGGCAGGAGTGATAAATTTAAAAATTTTACTCGCCGCGTTTGCGCTTTGCGCGGTAATTTTAGCGATAAATTTTAAAAGCCTAAGCGCACCAGAGCAGATCAAAGACTATGCAAGCTCGCCTGCGGAACTACTGGAGCAGTCTAAAAAGATCAGCGAGATAACGGGCGCCGCGCCACAAAACTCCGTCATCGTGCTAAAGGGCGGCAGTGATCTGGTCGGAGACGAAAAGCGGCTGATGCGCGAACTGAAGCAGGCAAATCTTGTCAAAGATTACGCATCGATTTCTAAATTTATCCTAAGCCGCGCCGAGCAAGAAAGTGTAAAAAATATCTTTAAAGAGGCCGCAAAGGACGAGGAGATCTTTAAAATTTACGCACAGTTTGGATTGCCTAGCGAGCTAGTAAAGTCAGAACTAGAAAATCTCACAAATGCACAAACTATCGGCGTTAGCGAGATTTTGGAGTTTGACGCGGCGAAAAATTTGACGCGGTTTTTACCGAGCAAAAACAGCAGTGCGGTATATGCCGAGGAGCTTGCGGGCGGCTCAAAAACGGATGAAATTTTAAAAGCAAACGGCGCTTTTAGCGTCGATTTCGTCGGCGCGCTAAATCAAAATTTGACCGAGGCCAAGGCCTGGGCCGCGGCGCTAAAGGGCGGCGCATTTTTGGTTGCGTTTGCGCTTTTGTGGGCGTTTTTCGGGGCGGCGCGCTCGCTTTTGGTTATGAGCGTCATCGCGCTTGGCGTGCTAGCCATGCTTTGCGGTTTTGCGGCGCTTGGCGCTCACGTAAATATTTTTGCGATTTTCGGGCTCATTTTGGCGAGCGCGGTCGGGATTGATTATCTTATCTTTGCGCTAAACGAGGACTTGTCGCGGCGAGAGCGCGTATTTGGGATATTTGCCGCGTTTATCACGAGTTTTATCTCGTTTTTTGCGCTTAGTTTTAGCCAGACGCCCGCAGTTAGCGTTTTTGGGCTAGCCGTTAGCCTTTGCGTCGCGTTTTACGGGCTTGCCGCCTGCACGCTCGCGATGAAAAATTTGGATTAAATTTAGCAAAAAGCGGTATAATCGGGGGCTCTAGACGCGAATTTGACCCGCACGGGTGCGCTAAATTTAATAAAACGGAAAGAAAATGCTAAAAATAAACGGCAAAGATGAGGGCGAGTTTATCGGCAAAACGGTAGCACAGCTGCTCGCGGCGAAGGGTCTAAAACCTGAGCGCATCGCGGTCGAGCTAAACGGCGAAATCTTGCCAAAAGATAAATTTGATACGGCGCTAAGAGACGGCGACTCGGCCGAGATAGTGCATTTTGTCGGGGGAGGTTGAGATGAAATTTGATGAAAATAACGATATTTTAGAGCTTGGCGGGCATAAATTTAGCTCGCGTTTTATCCTGGGATCGGGTAAATTTTCGCTACCTCTTTTGGAGGCTGCGGTGCACGAGGCAGGCGCGCAGATCGTGACGCTGGCGCTTCGGCGCGTGAATGAGGGCGGGATAGAAAATATC
Organism: uncultured Campylobacter sp.; assembly: GCA_937965895.1. Classification (GTDB taxonomy): domain Bacteria; phylum Campylobacterota; class Campylobacteria; order Campylobacterales; family Campylobacteraceae; genus Campylobacter_A. The sequence goes on along the minus strand of CALCKS010000310.1, from coordinate 1,991 downwards.
CTGGACTTTATCCCAAAGGGCGTGACGCTACTGCCAAACACCTCGGGCGCCAGGAACGCCGATGAGTGCGTGCGTATCGCAAAGCTCGCGCGAGAGGCTGGCTGCGGCGACCTCGTGAAGGTTGAGGTTATCAGAGATAGCAAATACCTGCTGCCCGATAACTACGAGACGATAAAAGCGACCGAAAAGCTCGCAAACATGGGCTTCGTCGTGATGCCCTATATGTATCCCGACCTAAACGTAGCGCGCGATCTGGCCTCTGCGGGTGCTGCGTGCGTGATGCCGCTTGGCGCTCCGATCGGGACGAATAAAGGCCTTTGCACGCGCGAATTTATCAAAATTTTACTCGCCGAGATAGACCTGCCCGTGATCGTGGATGCGGGCATCGGCACTCCGGCGCAGGCGTGCGAGGCGATGCAGATGGGCTGCGCGGCCGTGATGGCAAACACCGCTATCGCAACTGCCGGCGACGTAAAAACGATGGCGCGAGCATTTGTGCTAGCGATTCAGGCGGGCAGGCTGGCGTATCTATCGGGGCTTGGCAATGTGAGCGAAAGTGCTAGGGCGTCGAGTCCGCTGACGGGATTTTTGGAGTAAAGTCGGCCTCAAATTTGACGGCATGAAAAACAGCGTCAAATTTGAGGCGGGCGAGGATGAAAATTGCCTCGTTAAATACTGCGAATTTTAAATTTGACGATTTCGCGCGGTTTTAAATTTAGCGCCGAAAAGGCGCGGGTTTGTGCGCGTAAAATTTACGGCCCCGAGCCTTTAAAAAACTATCAAATTTAACGCCTGAAATTTAGACGAAAAAAACGGAGAAATATTTGAAAAATATAGACGTGATGGAGTATGCGCAGGGCGCCCAGCGCATAGACGAAACGCTGATGCGGCGGGTACTAGCGGCGCGAGAGGACTACGACTACGCGAAATTTGACGCGCTTGGCGTAAAGCGCGCTCTTGGCGAAGAAAATCTAAGCATAGAGGGGTTAAAAGCGCTTCTAAGCCCCGCTGCGGGCGCATTTTTAGGCGAGATGGCGGAGGCGGCACGAGATAGAACGCGCAGGCAGTTTGGCAACTCGGTACAGTTTTTTACGCCGCTTTATATCTCAAATTTTTGCGACAGCGACTGCGTTTACTGCGGCTTTAGCTCGCGAAACAAGATCTCTCGCGTGCGGCTAAAGGCGGACGAGGCGGCGACGGAGCTGGCAAATATCGCAAAAAGCGGGCTAAAAGACGTGCTGATCCTAACCGGCGAAAGCGCGAAAAAAAGCGATCTGGGCTACATCGGCGAGGTCTGCAAAGAGGCGTCTAGGCTTTTTAGCAACGTAGGCGTCGAGATATATCCGCTAAACGCCGACGAATACGCGTTTTTGCACGGTTGCGGCGCGGACTACGTCGTGGTTTTTCAGGAGACTTACAACCCGGCGGCGTATGCGAGATTTCACCTAGGCGGCGTCAAGCGCTCGTTTGCCTACCGCTTTCACGCTCAGGAGCGCGCTCTCATGGGCGGTATGCGCAGCGTCGGATTTGCCGCGCTTTTGGGGCTTGACGACTTTAGAAAGGACGCGCTAGCCACCGCACTGCACGCGCATTTTATCCAGCAAAAGTATCCGCACGCCGAGATCGCGCTATCTTGCCCGCGTCTGCGACCCGCGATAAACAAGGCTCACGTCGGCCCGCGGGATGTCGATGAGAGGGCGCTATTTCAGGTCATCTGCGCGTACCGCCTCTTTTTGCCGTATGCAAATATCACGATCTCCACGCGCGAGTCGGCGCGCTTTCGTGACGGAGTCATCGCAGTCGCCGCGAACAAAATCTCGGCCGGCGTTAGCACGGGCGTGGGGACGCACTCGGATAAGGCTAAAAAGGGCGACGAGCAGTTTGAGATCAGCGACGCGCGCTCGGTCGAGGAGATACTAGGTGCCGTGCGAGGGCTAAATTTGCAGCCCGTGATGAGCGAGCATATTTACGTTTAGGGCGGCGGTTTTTGC
>CALCKS010000309.1 GCA_937965895.1 uncultured Campylobacter sp. | reverse complement strand
CAGCCGGTTAATTCGCTAAATTTGATGATCTCAAGCCTACTCATGCTGCAAAAAGACGGCAAGCTAGACGCCGCGACGCTAGAGAGTATGCTGCAAAAAGGCCAAGCCGCGACCGTGCTTTTAAGCGATACGATCGAGATTTTTAGAAATTTTTATAAAGCGAGCGACAGCCCGCAAAAATTTAGCGTGCAGCGTTGCATAAAAGACCTGTTAAAACTCATGCACACCGAGCTTAGCAAAGCAAACGTCACGATAGGCTTGCGCGAGTTTCAAGACGAAGAGGCCACGCAGCGGATGGGCATCGTACAGCAAATTTTACTCATCCTCATTCACAACGCCAAGGACGCGGTCGTGGAGCGATACAAAGATGAGATCGCCAAGCTGCAAATTTTTATCGAGGTCAAATTTGAAAACGGCACGTGCAAGATAGCCGTCACGGATTACGGTAGCGGCGTGAGCAAGGAGCTTCGGGATAAAATTTTAACCCAGCCCAAAACCACCAAAAAGCAAGGAAGCGGCATCGGGCTGTATTTTGGCAAAAAGCTGGCAAACGAAAAGCTCGCAGGCGATATTAGGCTGCTAAGCACGGGCGATCCGACGACGTTTGAGCTTGGCTTTGAGATGAATTTAAAGGAATAAGATGCAAGAGCATTTAAAGCTACTTAAAGACCTAACCGTCCTCATCGTCGAGGACGACGAGATCGCAAGGGAGCTGCTAATAGGCGGGCTAAAGCCCTACTGCCTAAGCGTCTGGGGCGCGGCAGACGGGCTGGAGGGGCTAGAGTGCTTTAAAAAGCTAGCCCCCGTCGTCGTCATCACCGATATCCACATGCCCGCGATGAACGGCTTTGAGATGATGAAGGAGATGATACGCATAAAGCCCGCGCAAAAATTTATCGTATTTACCTCCTACGACACCGACGACAACCTCATCAAAAGCATCGAGCACGGCGCGGCGTCGTTTCTAAAAAAGCCCGTCGATATCGCCGCTCTGTGCCGCCTGCTCGTGGCTCTAACCTACGAAAAGGGCGAAAAGCTCGTGCGCCTGGGCTCGCAAACCAGCATAAATCTCGCCAAAGAAAAGATCTACAAAAACGGCGAGGAGATTTATATCTCGTTTTTACAAAACAAGCTCTTTTGGCTCTTTGCGTATAATCTAAACAAACTCGTGAGCTACGAGATGATCGAGGAGTTCGTCTATGAGGGCGAGCAAACGAGCAAGGGCGCGATACAAAATGTCGTGCTAAGGCTGAAGCGGGAGCTGGGGGTTAAATTTAAAAATATCAGCGAGAGTGGGTATATCCTGCTAAGCGGCGAGTAAATTTGATTTGCGGCTTGGCTTTTTGCCATATACTTCGTTGGATTTCGCTGCGGGCTGCAGTCACGTATTATATATACGCTCCTTTGCCCTTGCTCATCCGCCTCGTCTATGACAAAAATACTTCGCCTTGAAATTTCTACGTTCAAATTTGGCGTTAAACGCTAAATTTTATTTGCGGCTTGGCTCGCGAGCGTCTTTGAATGAGTTTTGTTTTTTTGCTCCTGCGGCAACCTATTTGGCTGGCCTTTGTCGCAAAAACTGCAACAACATTAAAAATCATCTCACGATACTTCGCCTTGACTTTTTATGTTCAAATTTGAAGTCAAATTTGTAAATTTTAGCTCAAATTTTACTTGCCTAGACCCGCACCTTGAAAATGTCAAATTTGTAAATTTAGCAGGATATGAGATAAATATTCCAGACGTCGGTAGGCGTAGTTTAAATAGTTTTTGATTAGGCGTGACGGGAGCATACATATAGTATGTGACCGA
>CALCKS010000308.1 GCA_937965895.1 uncultured Campylobacter sp. | reverse complement strand
TAGGCGATACGACGCAGCTTTTAAAGTCGTTTGTGCAAAACAGCGGCGACTACGTCTCTACGCTCATTTCAAATACCTTTAACCTCTACGCCTACGAGAGGCAAAATGAGAGCTGGCTTGGCGGTTGGACGCTGCTATACTGGGCTTGGTGGCTATCTTGGTCGCCGTTTGTGGGGCTTTTTATAGCTAAAATTTCAAAGGGCAGGACGATAAGAGAATTTGTGATCGGCGTACTTTTCGTGCCAACCGGCTTTACATTTGCCTGGATGAGCTTTTTTGGCAACTCGGCGATTGCGCTTGTTCAAGGCGGATTTAGCGAGCTTGCGACGACCGTAAATTCCGACTCGGCTTCGGCGCTTTTTATGTTTTTAGAAAAATTTAGCTTTTCAGGCGTGCTAAGCACGATCGCGGTCTTTATGATCGTCATATTTTTCGTCACTTCGGCCGACTCAGCGGCGATAGTTATGAACATGCTTTGCTCAAACGGCAAGGATGATACGCCGGTTTGGCAAAAGGTCTTTTGGGGCGTTACGGTGGGCGTCGTGGCGGCATTTTTGATGTTAGCCGGCGGCCTTGGCTCGCTTCAAGCACTTACGATAACTACGGCGTTGCCGTTTGCCATAGTGCTACTTGGCGCCATTTACGGGCTATTTAAGGCGCTGCGCGTGGATGTAACCAAAAAAGAGACAAATAACTTTAATAATATGCCTCTTAGCGATCTTTCAAAGCCTTGGCAAGAGCGACTAAGCGCGATCATCACTCTACCTAGCAAAAAAGACGGCAGTAAATTTCTAAACGAAGTCGTGCTAAAAGCCTTTAACGAGCTAAAAGATGAATTTGCCAAAAACGGCCTTGAGGCAAATGTAACAAAAGCTGAAAATTTCGTAAATTTAAACGTCGGACTTGGCGACGAGATGGACTTTAGATACGGCGTATATCTCACCAAAAGCCAGAGCCCGGACTACACGAGGGAGCTTGAGGGCGACGATCTTTATTACAGAGCCGAGGTCTATCTAAAAGAGGGCGGCCAGGACTACGATGTGCTTGGTTGGAGCGAGGCCACGCTGATAAACGACGTCATCGAGCAATACCGTAAACATATGCAGTTTTTGCATATAGTTAGGTAAATTTGCTCTAAAATTTGCAAATTTGGACGCGTTTGTGCGGACGGCTTTTTTGCGGCTATTTATTGCAAATTTGAGCTTGAGGCGCTGCCGGTTTAAGTTAAAATCGGCAGACGCAGATTAAATTTACCCGTGCATTTGGGTTTAGATACTTCACATCGGTCGTAAAAGTTACGCGCCCAAATCGCCCGCCGCTAGCAAATTTTAATCAATTTTTTTATATAATTTCCCGTTTTATTAAAAGGGTTTATGATGGATAGAAAAACTTGGAGTTCGAAGGTAACGTATATTTTGGCGGTTGCGGGTGCTACCGTGGGCTTTGGCGCGACGTGGCGCTTCCCGTATCTAGTCGGGCAAAACGGCGGCGGCGCCTACGTGCTCGTGTTTTGTATCGCGATGATCGTGATCGGCATACCGATGATTTTGGCTGAAAACGCGATCGGCAGACGCCTAAAATGCAACGCCGTAGACGCATTCGGCGGTAAAAATATAAATCCCGCGTGGAAAATCGTGGGCTGGATGGGCTTGCTTGGCGCATTTGGCATCATGGCCTACTACATGGTCATCGGCGGCTGGGTGCTAAACTATATCGCGCAGATCGCATTTGGCATGCTTGATCTCTCGCAGGTGCTTAGTTTTGAGGTTACGAGCGCGTTTTATGAGCAAAATATCGTGAGCGATCCGCTGGCTATCAGCTTTGCGACGCTCGTGTTCGTACTCGTAAACTACGCGATCTTGGTGCAGGGCGCGGTCGGCGGTATCGAGCGCTCGGCGAAGTATCTCATGCCGCTACTTTTCGTGCTGATGATCGTTATGATCGTAAAAAACTTGACCTTAGATGGCGTGGCGCAGGGGGTTAAATTTTACCTCACGCCCGATTTTTCAAAGATAAACATCAAGCTTTTCGTCGAGGTTTTGGGACAGGTATTTTTCGCGCTTTCGCTTGGTTTTGGTGTGATGATCACGCTTTCAAGCTTTGTTAAAAAGGACGAGGGGCTGGTTAAAATCTCTATTATCACGGGCATCCTAAATACTGTCATCGCCGTGCTTGCGGGCTTTATGATATTTCCGTCGCTCTTTAGCTACGGCGTATCGCCAGATAGCGGCCCGAGTCTCGTGTTTAAGAGCTTGCCGATCGTTTTTTCGCATATGCCTTTTGGCGGATTTTTTGCGGTGGCGTTTTTTACGCTTCTGATGATCGCCGCGCTCACGACCTCGCTGCCGATCTACGAGGTTATCATCACGACGCTTCAGGAGAAATTTAAAATTAGACGCAAAAGCGCGATCTTGCTGGTGCTAGGCACGATATTTATCTTTGGAAATTTACCGTCCTTGATGGCTACGAACCTGCTTGCGGACATTAAAATTTTCGGTAAAAATATCTTTGACGCATACGACGCCATCAGCGCTACGATATTTTTCGTGCTGACTTCGCTAGGATGCGCAATATTTGTGGGCTGGGTGCTAAAAGACGAAGCCAAACGCGAGATAATGCAGGGTAGCGAGAAATACGCAAAACTCGTAAATATCTGGTTTTGGTATATCAAATTCGTCGTTCCGTTTATCATTTTGGTGCTTTTTATCAGCTCGTTTTACGATAACTTTTTAAAGTAAATTTGATGGCGCATCTCGTAAATTTAGCTAACGGCGACCGCCTAAATTTGCGCGTAGAAGGTCAAATTTTACTTAGCCAGAGCGTCAAAAACGGCAAAAGTAGGCAGACGCAAAAGGAGTTTGCAAGTATAGACGAGGCGCAAAAAGCTTGCGCGAAAAAGGAGTGGGAGAGTCTGAAAAAAGGCTACGTCCTGCAAAACAGCGACGCCAAAGCGGGCGAAGCTAGTTTGCACGTATGTATCGGCGGCGGATACACGGGCGCGCTAGCATTTGCTGGCGCTGGCGATAATCTTTTCGTTTATAAATGCGGCGGTTACAAAGAGGGCGGCGCGCTAGATGATTTTCTCATTAGGCTGGACGCAAGCGGCGCCGTAAAGCAGCAGATCCTCCTGCCAAAGCTGCTTGCATGGCAGGCGGAGCGCGCGGGCGAAATTTTGCTTTTGGATCTGGATCATTTTATCTTTAAATTTGATCCCGCAACGGGCGAATTTAGCGATCTCTCTCAAGGGTTAAGCTTTAAAAATAGCAAAGAATTTACGAGTTTTGTTTGCGCTGCGAAAGATACGGCGGCGTTTGCGATGTTTGGTCAAATTTTTACTTTTCGCAGCGGCGAGATTTCGTCTCTGGTCGAATACAAATCCGAAATGAAAAGTTACACGCCGATCTTGTGCGCCGCGCTCGACGCTGACGGCACGCGGTTCGCACTTCATTGCAAACAAAACGAGATCAAAATTTTAAGCACGATAAATGGCGAAATTTTAAACGAGATAAAAGGCGACTTCGGCATTTTTGATAAAATTTGCTTTTTAAATGGCGGCTCGCTGCTAGGCAAGGAGCGCTACACGGGCAAGCTAGTTTGCATTGACGCTGCAAGCGGCGAGCGACTTAATCCTGCATGGCTTCGAGGCGAATGCGCCGAGGCGGACGAGCTTTGCGTTAGCGCGGACGGTTTGCGGCTGGCGTTAATAAACTACGACAAGGCTCACATCATCGATCTAAAAAGTGGAAATTTGCGGCTTAGCTTTGCGCTCTCGCACGTCGTGAAGCGCTGTGAGACGAAATTTGAGCACATAAACGGCGAGGAATTTTTGGCCGTGCGCACCGACTACGGCTGCTTTAGTCTTTATAAAATTTAAGGAAAAATATGTTTTATTTTTTACTCGGTATTTATTTTTTTTACGTTGCCGCAAAGGTGTGGCTGGCGATCTTACAGATAAATTTTATACGCGCAGAGGCTAAAAAGCCTGCCGTCGTGCTAGAGCAGAATGAATACGAAACCGCCGCCGCAGCCGCGATAACGAATCAAAAATTTGAGATAGCAAGCCTTTTTTATCACGCCGCGATATTTATGATGTGGGCGTGCTGGGGGCTTGGCGCGATATCGGGGCATGCCTATAAAACGGGAGATATAGGCGACAACGTCTTTATGGTTATGGTATTTTTGCTCGTTTCGTCGTTGTTAGAACTACCGCTAAATATCTACGAAACCTTCGTCAAAGATAAAAAACTCGGCTTTTCAAACGTAACGCCTAAAATTTTCGCGCTCGATCTGCTTAAAACGCTCGCGCTAATGCTAGTGTTTGGCACGCTGTTTGTGTGGCTGGTGCTGCTTTGCATTAGATTTTTGGGCGAGTTTTGGTGGTTTTGGGCGTTTTTGCTTAGCTTTGGCGTCGCGCTCATGATAAATCTCATCTACCCGACGCTCATCGCGCCTATCTTTAACAAGATGCAGCCGCTGGAAGAGGGCGAGCTAAAAAGCCGTATAGAAGGGCTTTTAGCGCAGTGCGGATTTAAAAGTAGCGGCGTTTTTACGATAGACGCCAGCAAGCGCGATAACCGCCTAAACGCCTATTTCGGCGGCCTTGGCGCGACTAAACGCGTGGTGCTTTTCGACACGCTCGTTAAAAAACTAAGCCTAGAGGAGATAATCGCCGTTTTGGGGCATGAACTCGGGCACTTTAAGCACAAAGATATCCTAAAAATGATCGCCCTAAGCGCGGTTATGCTTTTTGCGATGTTTTTTATATTTGGCAACATCCCCGACGCGGCGTATGGCGCGCTGGGGCTCAGCCCGGCAGGCGGCGGAGTGATCGTGTTTTTACTGCTTTTTTCGCCGATATTTGGATTTTTATTTTCGCCTATTAGCTCGTATTTTAGTCGCGCGAATGAATTTGGCGCCGATAAATTCGCTGGCGAAATCTCAAACAAAGCCGACATGATAAGCGCGCTAAAAAAGCTAGGCAGCGAGAACAAGGCCTTCCCGAAGGCTCATCCGCTCTACGCGTTTGTATATCACTCGCACCCAAGCCTCTTTGAGCGTATAAACGAGCTCGAAAATGACGGTAAATGACGCGCTAAAAGCAGCCGCCTCGCAGATAGCTCCAGCGTGCAAGATAAACGGTGCAAATCCGGCGCGCGTAGCCAGGGCGCTTTTGATGAGCTACCTCGGCGTAAAAATCGAGTGGATATTTTTAAATTTAAACCGCGAGCTTGATAATGCGGACGGATATTTCGCGCTAGCAAAGCGCTTCGCAAATCACGAGCCGCTAGAATATATCACAGGTGAAGCGGGCTTTTATGGGCTTAGCTTTAACGTAAAAAAGGGCGTCTTGATCCCGCGCCCGGAAACTGAAATTTTAGTCGAAAAATCGCTTGAAATTTTATCAAATTTACCCGCGCAAAATGGGCCGCCCCTAGTCGCCGAGATCGGAGCGGGAAGCGGGATAATCAGCATCTGCCTCGCGCTAAACTCAAACGCTAAAATCATAGCCTCCGATATCAGCGACGATGCGTTAAATTTAGCTAGGCAGAACGCCGCGAAATTTGGCGTAGAGGATAGGATAGAGTTTGTTAAATGCGCGTATCTGGATCAAATTTACGGGCAGTTTGACCTGCTAGTTTCAAATCCGCCTTACATCGCGCGGGACTACAGGCTTGATAAATTCGTACTAAACGAGCCACACGAGGCGCTCTTTGGCGGCGCGGCGGGCGACGAGATTTTAAAAAACATTATCCTAGTCGCTAAAAATCGCGGCGTAAAGTACCTGGCCTGCGAGATGGGCTACGATCAGCGAGAAAGTATGCAAAACGCGCTTAAATTTAACGGCTTCGAGGCGGAGTTTTACAAGGATTTAGCCGGATTTGACCGCGGATTCGTCGCACGAAATATATTTGCAAATTTCTAAATTTGCGCGCGGTTTGGGCTTTTGCTGGTAAACCAAATTTGACCTAGCTTACGTCAAATTTTGAGCTTGCAAATTTTTGTCCTTCTAACTCAAATTTAGTGAATTTTAAACGCCCTAACCCTAAAATGCGTGTGGTAAATCAAAAAAAAGGAAAATTATGAAAAGCGTTTATTTTTTGCTTCTTGGCGCGCTCATCGGCACGGAGCTAGCTCTGGGCGCCCTAGTCGCACCCACGATTTTTTATCCGCAGAGCATACTTGGCGAGGGCGTACTCACGCAGTTTCAAAGCGGCAAACTGATGGCTACGATATTTGTTAAATTTAACTACGCCTTGCTAGCCGTTAGCGTCCTGATCGGGCTTTTTGAGCTTGTTTCGTTTAGATCTAGCGTCAAATTCGCTGCTAAATTTAGCATGAGTATGCTTTGCGCGATAAATTTAGCCCTCGCGCTCTCGTTCGTGTTTTACTTCACGCCTTTCGTCATGGATGCGCAGGCGGCTGGAGAGGCGGCGACGCAGACGGCCGAGTTTGCTCAGATGCATGTAGCTAGCGAGTGGACGATGAAGCTGATGTTGTTTGCGCAGCTTGCTTTGTTTTTTATCAAATTTAAAACCGCAGAAAAATGAGCGCGAAGCCAGATATCCAAATTTTAACCGATTTTCTATCTGACTATACGACGGCGATGGTGAGCGCGGGCACCTACACCGCGCGCGTCGAAAAGTGCGTCGATCGCGTGGCTAGGCGCTACGGATACGACGTTAGCGTGACGATTTTCGTGAAATATTTTACCATTAGCGTCATGGATTCGGCCGATAACTCCCTACGCCGAACCTACGTGAAAAAGATCCCGCTAGGGCAGGTGAGCTTTAACCGTATTTCCGAGCTTTCGTCGCTTAGTTGGCGGATATTGGACGAAAATTTGAGCTTAGATGAAGCCAAAGAGCAGTTTGAGGGCGTCATGCGCGTAGGCGCGAACAAATTTGCAAGCTCGCTTATTTTAATAAGCCTTGCAAATGCGGCGTTTTGCAAGCTTTTTGGCGGCGATGCGGGCTCGGTCGTATGCGTATTTTTCGCGACGCTCGTGGGCTATAGCCTTAGATTTGCGCTTGCTAAAATGGGCGTAAATTTAAAAATCCAGTACGTTTTGACCTCGTTTGTAGTCTCGTTTATCGCCTATCTTGGCGTATTTTACGGCTTTACGCACACTAGCGACGTGGCGATCGGCTCGTCGATACTCTTTTTGATGCCGGGCGTTTTTCTCATAAACTCGGTCTTTGATATCATAAACGACAACACGCTTGTAGGCATCAGCAGAGCCGTGAGTACGGGCATCTTGATACTTTGTATCGCGGTGGGCGTTTATATCACGCTCTCGCTTAGTAGCGCGGAGATTTTACATGTTTGAGCTTTTGACCGATACGCTCGTAGACGGCGCTTTTGCAGCGGTAGCAGGGCTTGGCTTTGCTTATGCTAGCTCTCCGCCCAAAAGAGCTCTCGCCTTTTGTGCGCTACTTGCGGCATTTGCGCACGCCAGCCGCTTTTGGATCATGCAGATGGGATTTTTTAATATCAGCGTCGCCACTCTCATCGTCTCTTTTTTAAGCGGGATTTTAGGTATGCTCTTTGCCAAACGGCTCAAAGTGCCCGCCGAGATCATCGCGTTTCCCGCACTTTTGCCGATGGTGCCGGGAGTTTATGCGTATAAGGGCATTTTGGCGCTGTTTTCGTTTCTAAACGAGCCTGATATTGCTAAGAAAAACGAATACCTAATCATATTTTTCGATAACGCGATCACGACCACGACGGTCTCGCTAGCCCTAGGCGTTGGGGTTTCGGTGGTACTTATTTTGTTTTACGATCAGTCCTTGATGATTACTCGCGGCGCCAAATGCGATCTGGCGACAAAAAAGTCCAGCGAAAAGTAAATTTTGTGCGATATCTTTTAAGTGTCTTTAAATGAGCTAGAAAATTTTGCCCTGTGATAGACTACATGCCAGTCTTGGGATAAAATTTTCGTCGCAGCATTTAAATCTATCTTAAAATACTTCCGCTAATTGTTTGTTAAAATTTAGCAATCCGTCAAATTTGGATCAAATTTAGCTCTCGAAACGGGGCTAAATTTGATAGCCTTTCTTATCTTTACCCTAAATTTTTTCTCAAATTTGCCGATATAGTTTAAAGCTCGTTTTAAAGGATTAATATGATAAACGCTCTTAACAACTATTCCGCTTTTTCTAGACAAAGTTTTTCCCTAAACGTAAATGTTAAGCATGGCTCAAAAACTGAGATTTTAAAACAAAATGAAATCTCACAGCCAGATACGGTCGAGCACAAATTTAACGAAGTTTTAGGCTATAAAGTTGATGAGGACGGATATTTTACGTCCGAATTTAACGAAGCCGCGGGTATCCCAAAGGACTACAAAATCCACTCTGATACCTTAAAATCTCTCGTGAACGTAAATGATAAGGCTATTGCATTTAATAAAATGTTTTCAAAAATCGACATAGCAAAAACCGTCGGTAATGCATATAAAATTCTCTCCCAAGTAGCGGGAGACGAGCTGCTAAACTCAAAAGAGAGCTTTACTAAAGAAGACCTTGCCAAATTTCCTCAAGGATACGAGTACGAGAAATCAAGTCTAAAAGTAACTAAAGTAAATAAAAACATCTACGACTATGCGTCGGCACGTAGCGCCTTTGACGATAAGTCTGGGAAAACCAATATGGAAACGCTATTTTTTAATAGCTCATATCATACGTTAACAACAACGCCGCAATATAAGCCGTCAACCAATATCTTTGATAACAATAACGGCGGCAAAGAGAGCGAAAACGTGAGCGTGTTTATAAATCCTCACGGCGAAAGATACACCAACCCTGACGGTAGTATAACCAAAGGAGGCTTGATAGCAGCCGTAATAAACTCAAATTTAGACGTACGAGAGGGCGAAACTACGGTTTGGGGCAAGATGCAAGGTTATGACAAAAGCATAAGCGGCAAAGAATACAGACAAAAACTGGACGCCTTTATTGATTCGCGCAACATCTACGGCATCAAAGGAAGCGAGCTTGACGGGCTTAGCAAGGATTACCGAGAATATGTACTAACGTTTCAAAAAATGCAAGAGTCGCTTTTGCCCGGTAGCACTGCCTTAAGCGGCAACTCTAACATAACTTCCGACGGCAAAGAATCAAAAAGCCTCTTTGAAATAATGCAAGAAGATATGAAAGAGGCGCAAAAACGCCTAGAAAAGCTAACCAGGCAAGAAAAGCGAACGCAAAAGATACTTGATAAAAATAGAAAATACGACAAAGAGCTAGAGCAAAATACTAGAAAAAATTTAGAAGAACTTGAGGCGATGATGAAATTTAACGCTAAGAGCGTGGATATAAAGGCTTAAAAGGATTAATATGATAAGCGGCGTAAACGGATTTAACGCAAACGTAAATTATGATTTTAGTAGCTCTCATGGGCAAAATTTAAAGATGCATGAGGAAAAAGAGGCGGCAAATCAAGCTTTAAAATTGGCGATCGCACAGCCGAATTTAACAGCACATATTGATTATGACGCTCTTGATCCAGAAAAACTAGACCGAGATCAGCTCAAAATTTGGGCGGAAAATGTCGATCCAGGGAAGCTAACGGGTAAAAACTTAAGCAAATGGCTGGGAATAAAAATGGGGTTTGAAAAGTTTGAAGATAGCTGGCGTAAAGAGCTTGGTCTAAATCCAAACGAGCCAGTAGCCATAAGGAGGATATTTTCGCTAAGCGGCTACACTAAGGACGATAAAATCAGCGTCTGGGGCAAAATAAACGGACTTGATCCCAGTATCGACAAAGAAAAAGCTACCGAGCTAAAAAAATTTATAGACAGTACTAAAGCTTTAGCAGCGAACGAAGGATTAGCTGGGTATAAAAACTTAAACGTTGACGATATTCGCACGGAGTTAGGCGGCGTAGGAACTGGATTTATGCCGGGGTTTGTTATGCTGCGAGAGATCACCGACTTGCTCGACTCCGATATGGACATAGATAAATTTAAAGATAAATGGCTCGAATTTGCCGCCGAAAAGATACTGGGAGATCACGCAAGCGTCAAGATCTCACTCAAGGATGGAAAGCTAAATTTTGATCAAACGCCCGAAAAAGTCAGACTAAGGTCTCTTAATCAGCCGCTTGAAAAAAGAGTAAGTTACGCAGACGAAGCAACTAAAAAAGAGTTTTTAAATTTCTTAAAAGATGCGTTTAACAAAGGCGAGAGTATCGGAGACGTACTGCAAAATATAGCTCTAAAAGAAAGTGCAGTAAGCGATCAAGCTCCTAAAGAAACGCCCGAAGATAATAAATTTAAACCTATCCAGGCTACTAGTAAAAGCAAAACCTATGTTTATAAGGATATAAAGCGCGAGTTTTTCGAGAATTTCTTGACAGCTGAACGAGAAAAGGGGACGGATATAACTGAAATTTTAAATCAACTAGCAAAGCTAGGTAAATTTGATGTAAAAGCATAAAAGGAATTTAAATGGATGTTCTGTTAAGAAACGGCTATGACGTAAATTTATCATTATTGAGACAAGACCAAATGCAAGCTTCTGCATCTAGACTCGCCGGACAAGAGCTAGTAAGAGTGGGTGACGAAAGTATGACTTCTGCGGAATATCTAAACAGGCAAGCGCAAATCGAGTATAGAGCAAAAGACTTTTTAAGGGCTCAGTCAAGCGGCATTATCTCAAAGCTACGCGTAAATAACGTTATGGATATTAGCGATAGCAACGCTTTAAACAGGGGCGAATTTAATATTAACAATCTGCTTGGTAGAAACAGCGGCTTAGATTATCATTACAGCTCGTCTCCTACTTTGACGGGAGACTTTGCCAAATACGATTTTACGTATCTTGGCTCAAGGTACTCGGTCAATCAAGAACAAAGAATAGATAGCGTAGTAAACGATCATAATGCGTTAAAAGAGATAAAGCAAAAATACGGGGTCGATACCTCAAATGCCTATCTCAACGGCTCTCTTAGGGGCGAGAGATACTTTCAGGGTATAAATGCAGATCCTCACTCGATCAACATGTCTTTCATAGATCAAAGCGGATATCTTGAGAATACCAAATCATCAAATTTAAACTCTTACGCATCTTCAAGTACTCTGCATACTAAATACGGCGACGTAGAGGTATTTTTAGATCTATACGGCGATAACGATAAGTTGGGCATTGGAAAACTCACCAGCAATGCTTTGCTTTTTAACTTTGACAGTAACGGCGACGGAATTTTAAATAGCTCCGACAAGCTATTCTCAAAGCTCAAGGTTAGAGGATACGATAAGGACGGCAACGAAAAGATAGCAAATTTAAGCGACGTAGTATCGGATATCGATTTAACTAAATTTATAAATTCAGATGTCGTTAACTGGAATCAAAAAAGAAGAGATGTCATCAACTCCGAATCTCTTGCCAATAACGATATGAGAAATTTCGTAGATACTACAAATATAGATCATAGGATATCTTACTACTCTTCAAACCCCTACACAGTATTTACCCCGGAGAGTAGATACAAAAAGGCGGAAGCCGATAGTATTAAGAGCTTCTTTGATGCATACGCGGATAAAGACGGCTGGGTAGACCTAAGAAACAATAACGTATTTAATAAAAATAGCCTATTTAACAACTTTGCCTATGAAAAGGTTGGATTTGACGGAAAGCTAAAGCTTAGCGAATTTAATCCTATAATAAAATCCGATGCCCCGAGAGACAAAAATTTCTCCTATAACGGATATCAAAGAGATAGTTTTATGAAATTTTATAGAGATTACGAAAAAGAATCCACCGCCCACGCAAAAGACGTAGAGTGGCTATCAAAAAATCTAAAAGAGTATAACGTAGAAAATGCAGACGAATATATAAGCAGGCTAAACGGTAGCAAGTCGTCATACATGATTGCTATGGAAAATGAATTCCAAAAGGCTACAAGGCTAGAATTTAGCCCAGAAAACTTAGAGAAAGTAAAAAGAGCCTTTGAGGCTAACCCGAATAAAGCGGCCTTAATGATGAGCGACAGCGATAGCGTAATAGCTATGAAGCTAAACGATAACGGATCTATAACCTTAAAATTTGATAGTGGTAGAGAGATAGAGGTAACAGAGCTATACTCAGATACTGGTAAGCTTTTAGGGGATAAAACCAGAAGGGCAAGTCTAAATTTAGAAACTAAAGCCATGAGCGACATCGAGCTTGGTTCTATAAGCTTTAATAATATAGGCATCCTAGATACCGACGGCAAATATAAAACGCTCCAGGAAATAGGAGCTAGCGCTATAAAATCCTTTTCTACTAAGCATGGAAAACAGTTTTTGATATACCTAGGAGATAATAAAACCTTAACGGCAAAAGATCTATACAATATTTCGTTTTTAAATAACGAGTTTGGCGGTGGTATAGAAGTAGGCGAGAGGGGCCAATTTTACAGAAAGCTTGACGTAAGAGCGTGATGAAATTTTAACGGCGACGCTTTTATAATCAATCTTTTAAAAAAAACGGGTAAAATGCGCGAGACTTTAAGCATAAAGGCAAGCGATGAAAATACGAATCTACTACGAAGATACCGACGCGGGCGGCATAGTCTATCATGCAAACTATATAAAATATTGCGAAAGGGCACGCAGCCAAATGTTTTTTGATTCGGAGGTTAAGCCTTTTAGCAAGGACGGGCATTTTGTCGTGAGCGAGATTTGGGCGAAATTTAAAAAACCGGCCATCCTTGGTGATCTACTCGAGGTAAAAAATAGCGTGGCAAGCCTAAAAAAAGCCTCCGCGCTCATAAATCAAAAAATTTATAAAATCGCAAATTTAAGCGGCAAATGCGAACCCGAGCTCGTCTTTGAAGCGGACGTCGAGGTTGCGTTTGTTAGCAACCTAAGACCTGCTAAGATGAGCGAGGAGATAGTGGATTTTCTCTCCTCTTATTGCTCGTAAAAGCCGTATTCGCCGGCTTTTAAAACCTTCGTGTCATAGATGATCTGCGAGTCCTCGACGCTCTCGTTAAAAAGCCTCTGCGCGCCGCGGTTTAGGTAGGTCGCGTAGATGTAGTCAAGCCCGGCGCTAGCGGAGTAGCCTACCCAGTTAAAGTTCAAATTTTGCCCTAAAATTTCGTTGTTTGAGTCTAGCGCGCCGTCAGTTTTGGAGATCGAGTTGGCTATGTAGAGCTTTTCTCTATCTTGCGGTTGCGTGAGTTTAAAGATACTTGGCGCATAGTTGATTTGCGTGCTTAAAAGGGCGTTAAATTTGACGTCGTAAAGGCGCATTTGGGAGCTCACCATCGAGGCTTTTACGAGCGGAACGTTTAGGAAAACGGTCGCTCCGCTTAGCCTTGAGTTGCCAGATAGCATCGGCTTTAGATCGGTCGCGCCGCTTGCGATCTCGTTTTCATAGGCTAGCCCGCCGCTAAGCTCGTCCGCGTAGCGATTTAGCGCCGCTCCTAGCGCGCTGCCGTCAGAAAACGCCGCGACTTGGCCGTTTGAGAAATTTAGCAGTTTTTCGACTTGCCCTTTATAGTCTATGCCGCCGAATATCAAATTATCCTGCGGCGAATCGACACTAGAGATGTGCAGAGTCGGCACGAAAGCCGTCATAGACGGATCTAAAGCCTCGTTTAGATATTTTGCGCCAACAGGTGTAAACGGCGCGATGATATAGGAGATATTTTCGCCTCTAGCGCGTGCTAGTGCGCCGTCGATAGCGCTTGGGGCTTCGTTGCCGATGTTGTAAAATTTAACTTCGATGGCGGCATTTTGCCTCACTACATAGGCTATAACCGCGTTTGAGACGACGCCGGCGTAGCTTTTTATACTATCTTGCGGGATGATGACGGCGATCTTGAACTCGGCGTTTGAGCTTGGCGTCAAGCTCTCGGTGCCGGCGTTTACGTACGAGCCGTTTAGCGCGTTAAAAGCTTGTAAAATTTCTTGATTGGAACTGCCTTCGTAGCGAGCTAAAAAGCTGTGCAAAAGACCCTCTCTAACGAGTTCCAATAAACATGTGTCGTTACATTTTACGGGTTCTAAATTTATATAAATTTCGCTAGCCGGCGGAATGCCTGAAGGTTTGTCGCTCCTGGCAAATAGCGCCGAGCAGATCAGTAAAGCGGTTAAAATTTTTCTCATAGGTACTCTTTTATCTTTTTTAGATCGCTGAAAAACAGCTCTTTTTTGCTTGGATTTTTCGCTACGACGCTTGGCGAATAAGTCGCCAGCAAGGCCGAGTGCTTAAATTTCATTATGTTTCCCCTTATGGTTTTAAAGCTTTGCGCGCTTTGTTTTATCATTTTGTAAAAAACCTCTTCGCCTAGCGCTACGATGAGCTTTGGCGCGACTAGACGGGCTTCCGCGCTAAAATACGGCTCGCAAAGCTCGTAGGCGTTTGTCGGAGCTTTGGTGGCGGGCTTGCATTTTAGCAGGCTCGTGACGTAAATTTCGTCCTTTTTTAGCCCCACTAGCTCGTTTAAATTTTGCAAAAATTTATCGTCGCCAGCCAAAAACTCTCCGCTCGCATCCTCCGCGGCGTTTGGTGCGTCAAATACGAAAACCACCTTAGCGCTTTTATCTCCAAAGCCCGTTAGCGTGTGATTTGCACTCTTGCAAAGCTCGCATAGATTACACTCTTTAATGCTTGCGTTTAGTTCGGCAAGGCTTCTCGGCAAGGCCACGGACGAAGGCGAAAAATCGGCAAATTTATATCCGAACGCCCTAAGATAGTAAAGTTCTCTTAAAATTTCGTTTGCGTAACTCATCGCGCGATGATATCCAAAAGGGCGTTAAAAACAGATAAATCAAAGCGCTAGTTTGCTTAAATTTTCGCCCTCTAAGCGGTAGTTTCGCCACTGCTCGGACTGGTTTTTCGCGCCCATTTTTTCATAAAATTTGATGCCGGGCTCGTTCCAGTGCAGGCACGCCCACTCGAGGCGTTGGAGGTTTTCGTCCTTGCAAATTTTGGCTAAATATCTAAAAAACTCTTTTCCTATGCCTTTGTTGCGATACTCTTTTTGGACGTATAGATCCTCTAAGTACATCCCGCCAAGCCCCAAAAACGTGGAAAAGGTGTAAAAATATATCGCGTAAGCTATGATTTTGCCTTCTGCTATGCAGACTAAAATATGGGCGTAGTTTTTCTCAAAAATAGACTCGGCAAAAATTTCGGGCGTAAATTTTACTTCATCGCTCATTTTTTCGTACGCGGCCAGCTCTTTAACCAGCTCGCAAACGGCCGGGACGTCGGCTCTAACAGCTTTTCTAATAACGTAAGGCAAAGTTTTCTCCTAAATTTTAATAAGCGATTATATTTTTATTATTTTAAAACGAAGTTTAAAAATTTATTAAAAGGATTTTAAGCGATTTGTTGATAAAATCACCGACTTATATCAAAATCACCATAAGGAAAAATTTATGAAAAGAACATACCAACCTCATAAAACCCCTAGAAAACGCACTCACGGGTTTCGCGTCCGCATGAAAACTAAAAACGGCCGCAAAGTGCTAAACGCAAGACGTGCAAAAGGCAGAGCAAGATTGGCCGTTTAAGCAAATTTAGCTCTATAAGCAGCCAAAAGGAGTTTTCAAGCGTCTACAAAGAGGCCATCAAATGGCACTGCGAGGAGGCGATAGTCTTTTTTAAGCCTTGCAATGAAAACAAATTAGCCGTCGTAGCCAGCAAAAAGGTGGGCAAGGCTGTCGTTCGCAACCGATGTAAAAGGCTTTTGCGAGCGGTTGCAGTCGAGATTTCAAACGAGCTTGCAGACGGCATTTACGTGATAGTCGTTAAAAACGGGCTAGATAAAAGCTCGTTTTTAAAGCTCAAAAAAAATATCTCTTGGGCTATGAAAAAACTCGGATGTATAAAATCAGGCATATGAAAATGATAAAACAAGCTATTTTATTTTTGATAAAAGCGTATCAAGATTATATCTCCAAATTTACTCCGAAGTCTTGCAGATACTATCCATCTTGCTCCGAATTTGCCGTTTGGCAGTTCAAATTTAACGGCTTTTTCTCGGCGCTTTTTGCGGTTATTTTTAGAATTTTACGCTGTAATCAACTCTTTAAGGGCGGCATCGACTACCCTGTCATCAGTAAAAATTTCAACTCTTTTTTTATATCCAATCAAAATTTAAAATCACATATCGCATTTTGGTTCGTCCCGTATAAAAAAAATAAATTCTACGTTATTAAAAATTTAGACTTTCAAAAGGAAAAATAGTGTTAGACAATATGTCAGTTCAAAAACGCGTGTTATTAGCGACCGTTTTATCTTTTATCTTTTTTATCGCTTACGATTATTTTTTTATTCCTAAAAATTTGCCGTTAGATCAAAACCAAACCGTAGCTGCGCAGCAGGTAGGGCAAGCAAACGCCGCTCCGAGTACAAATACCGCATCGACTACTAGCGCTCCGCAAGCCGTAGCGACGCAAAGCCGCGAGATCGCTGTGATAAAGGGCGAACACTTTGAGGCGCATATCGACGAGCTGGGCAGGATTTCTAAATTTTATCTAAATGATGAAAAATATAAAAACGCCGAAGGCGAGCGCATAGAGCTAGCCGGCACGCAGCCGTTGCCGCTTGAAGTTCGCTTTAGCGACAAAGCTTTAAATGAGCAAGCTTTTAAAGTGGTTTACATGAGCGACGTTAGCGAGATAAATTTAACTAGCGAGCCAAAAAGCATAGTCTTAACGCAAAATTTAGAGGGCTCTAGCGTAACCAAAAAGATCACATTTTATCCAAACGGAAGCTACGATCTGGATCTTAGCGTAAGTGCTGGCGAATACTACGTAACTCCGGGATTTCGTCCAAGCGTCGCTATCGACAGCTACACCGTGCATGGCGCACTTCTTAAGCATAACGACGGCAAGCTAACCATCATCGAGGATGGCGACATAGACGCAACTGAGAGCTTTAATAACGTAAACATAGCCGCAGCAAGCGACAGATACTATACGGCCTTATTTTTCAAATTTGACGGACTTTTAAACCCAGTCGTTTCAAAAGATGGCGCGGGCAATGCGGTAATATTTGTAAAAGGCGAGCAAAATTTTAAAGCCAAAGGCTACATCGGCGCCAAAGACCACGCTACTCTAAGTCAGATCAACGAGGAGCTCGTAGACGTCATCGAGTACGGCTGGTTTACCTTTATAGCAAAGCCGATGTTCGCGTTTTTAAATTTGCTTTACGGTTATATCGGCAACTGGGGCTGGGCGATCGTCGTACTAACGCTGGTTATCAGGATCGTGCTTTTCCCGCTAACCTACAAAGGCATGCTATCGATGAACAAGCTAAAAGATCTAGCGCCGAAGGTAAAAGAGCTGCAAGCCAAATACAAAGGCGATCCGCAAAAGCTAAATATGCACATGATGGAGCTATATAAGAAAAACGGCGCAAACCCTATGGGCGGCTGCCTGCCGATACTTATGCAGATCCCGATTTTCTTTGCGATTTACCGTGTACTGCTAAACGCGATCGAGCTAAAAGCTGCGCCGTGGATACTATGGATACATGATCTTTCGGTTATGGATCCGTATTTTGTATTGCCTATTTTAATGGGTGCTACGATGTTCCTTCAGCAAAAGCTCACGCCGACGACCTTTAGCGATCCGATGCAAGAAAAGATAATGAAATTTTTACCGCTTATCTTTACATTTTTCTTTGTGACCTTCCCTGCGGGACTTACGCTTTACTGGTTCGTAAACAACGTCTGCTCGGTTATTCAGCAAGTTTTCGTAAATAAACTCTTTGAAAAGCACAAGAAAGCCGAGGTAAAGGCCTAATGCGAATCGAAGCTGAAAATTTACAAGAGGCTTTTCAAAAGGCCGCCGAGGAGCTAAACTGCTCAGTCACCGAGCTTGATATCAAAATTTTACAAAACCCGAGCGCCGGTTTTTTGGGATTTTTCAAAAAAACGGCGATCATCGAAGCCGTAAAAGAGGGCGCGCATAAGGAAGCAAAAAAAGCCCCTCAAGCCGTCCGGGAAAACGCACATAAAGAAAACAGCGGCGAAAAAAAGAAGGAATTTAAGAAAAAAGAGAACTCCTCTGAAGAGCAAAATCACCGAAGCGAAAAGAAAAAAAATCATAAAAATCGCCACGAACATCACAAAAATCATGCGGCAAAGCAAAACGAAACGAGCGCGGTAAACGAGCCTAAAGTCGAAGAAGCACAACCGCAAAAAGAGCCTCAGGTAAAAGAAAAAGAGCAGCACAAAAAAGAACAACCTAAAAAAGATAGCAGCAAAAACATCCTCGATCACTCGATCATCGATACCTTTAATAAAAACGACTTTTACGAAGGCGATGAAAAAGCCGCATCTGGCGAAAATTTAGGCTCGCAGGCTTCCGGCGGCGAGGCAAATTTGATGCAAGCAACGCCAAATTTAACTAAAAAAGAAAAACAAGACTCCCGTGCCGACCGCACCTCGGGTCAAAAACAAAAAGAGCAAAAACCAAAAGCGGATATCGATAAAGTCCTGCCTGAAATAAAGCAGGGCGTAGAGAAGCTTTTTGGCGGAAATTTCTTTACTATAAACAAGATAGACGTGCGTAAATTTGACGACGAGACCGTGATAGTCGAGCTTGACGGCGAGGATGCGGCGCTGCTCATCGGTAAGGAGGGCTACCGCTATAAGGCGATTTCGTATTTGCTTTATAATTGGATCAGCTCGAAATACGGCCTTGCAGTGCGCCTTGAGATCGCACAATTTTTGCAAAATCAAGAAGCCGCGATCGATCAGTATCTAAAAGGCATAATCGAGCGAGTAGAGGAGACGGGCAAAGCTAAAACCAAGTCTTTAGACGGCGTTTTGGTCAAGATCGCTCTTGAAAAACTGCGCGAAAAATTCCCGGATAAGTATGTTGGCGTAAAATCAAACAGCGACGGACAATACGTGGTTGTAAACGATTTTATAAAAAAATGAACGAAACTATAGCCGCCGTCGCCACCGCACACGGCGTAGGCTCGATCTCCATCATTAGGCTAAGCGGCGCGGACGCCCTTGGCCTGGCTCTAAAACTCACCAAAATCACCTCTCTTGTTCCGCGTTACGCGACTCTAACTAAAATTTACGCTGAAGGCGGGCTTATTGACGAAGCGCTGCTTATTTATTTTAAGGCTCCTCACAGCTTCACGGGCGAGGACGTAGTAGAGTTTCAGCTCCACGGCGGACTAGTGGTGGCAAATTTGATCCTAGGCGAGCTCATCAAAAACGGTGCCAGACTCGCGCGTGCAGGAGAGTTTAGCAAGCGCGCTCTCATAAACGGCAAGATGGATTTTAGCAAGATCGAGGCGATAAATTCGCTAATCAACGCAAAAAGCGAGGATAGCGTCAAAATCATCGCCCGCACGATGAGAGGCGATCTAGCTAAATTTGTGGATGAAATCCGCTCCGAACTCGTAAAAACTCTGGCATTTGTGGAGACTAGCATCGACTACGCCGACGACGATCTGCCTGCCGACTTGCTAGAGAGCATTAGCCAAATGCTAAAGCAAAACAGCGCCAAACTAGATAAAATCGTCGCCATAAGTCAGAGTAGAAAAGGGCTGCTCGAAGGCTTTAAAATAGCTATAGTAGGCAAGCCAAACGTCGGCAAAAGCTCGATCTTAAACTCGCTTTTATCCTACGAGCGTGCGATCATCAGCGACGAAGCGGGCACGACTAGAGACAGTATCGAAGAAGCCCTAAAAATCGGCACTCACCTCGTGCGCATCATCGACACGGCAGGCATCCGCAAAAACGCGGGCAAGATCGAGCAGATCGGCATTTCGTATTCGCTGCGGGCTATCGAGGAGGCCGACGTCATCCTGGCCGTTTTTGACGCGTCGCAGGAGGCTGATGAGCAGGATAACGAGATCCTAGAGCTTTTAAAAAACTCGCAAAAAAAGATTTTTTACGTTCTAAATAAATGCGACCTCGGCGTTAAATTTACAAACCTAGAAAATCCGATAAAAATCTGCGCCAAGCAAGGAACGGACGAGATAATAAATAGCCTAAAAGCCTATCTCGACGCGCAGGAGACGAGCGAGATATTATTAAATTCTACTCGTCAAATTTCAAGCTGCGAAGCGGCGAGCGAGGCGATAAAAAGAGCGTTAAATTTACTTGCCCAGTCCGAGCTTGAGCTTTTTGCTTATGAGCTAAACGCGGCAATAGAGCAGATCTCGTCAATCACGAAGCCGTTTGAGAGAAGTGAAATTTTAGACGAAATGTTTAGCAACTTTTGCCTCGGCAAATAACGAAATTTACTCCGTAAAAAAGGAAAAAAAATAGTGAAAAAAATCTTATCTATAGCTGCTCTAGCTGCGTTGCTGGGCGGTTGCATGCCTTCACAGGATCATCTAGCAAGTAGTGTAGTATCGCCTGAACCGGACTGGATTAAATATCTAGAAAACGACGGTACCGTCGGCGATGTCGCATTTTTCTCAGAAAATTTGAGCGCAACTTACGCGCAAAAAAACGGCGATATCATCGGCATGGCGCTCATAAAAAAAGACGGTCAAAACCTGAAGCTTGGCGATATGTACGTGCAAAACGGGGTTTCGTTTATAGTTTTAGAGCTTAAGGATAAGGAAAAATTTGGCTACCAGTACATAAATATGCGCGATAAAAACGAGCTTGCGACTCTAAGGGGGGAGCTAAAAAGGTCAAATTTTATCAGTTTGGCGGCGGCATATTAGAGAGCGTAGTTTTTAGTGCAGACTCGGGCGCCGTGTGCGAGAGTTTTGCGGCGGGTAAGGCGGTAAAAGCTCATGCCGTGACTAATTATTACGATAAAGAAAACCCCGACAATAGCGAATTTTTCGCGACCCTGATGGATATCGGAGTGAAAAAAGGCAAAAGCGCCGAGATCAAAAATCTAGACTTTAAATTTTTCGTCAGCGACGGTAAGCTAGCTAGTACGCAAACGCGAGCTCGATCTGCGGAATTTAGGAGTAAAGTCATAGACGCCGACGCTAAAAAACAGGAGCAAATCCTATCAAACATCGTTTGCGCCGCGCCTAAAAACTGATCGCTTTTATCAAATTTAAACGCGAGCGCGAGATGAAAAACTTATTTCTAGCGGCTATTGCGGCCCTGACTTTTTACGGTTGTGCCGGCATCACTAGTAGCGCAAACAAAGCAGAGCGCGACGTCTCAAATATCGACGTTCCCGAGGATAACTGGACGAGATATCTGGGTACTGACGGCGCCATTAGAGAGGTCGCCTTTTTGACGGCGTTTTTCTCGCGCGATTTTCGCGTGCAGCCGGCTGACGGCGAGCCTACAGGCTTTGCACTCACAAAAACAGATGGCGCCAGGCTGCCTTTTAGGCTTGGAGCCGTCTATAAAAGCGGCGATAGAGCGTTTATGCTAAAAGACGCCGATACTGATGCGGAGTTTGATCTAAAAGACGAAGCGAGCGCGACCCAGCTTCGTGGCACTCGGCAGATCAAATTTTACGAATTTAGCTCAAATTTCACGAAAGTAGCGGTTTTTGAGGCGCCGATTTCGGTTTGCGAGGCGTTTCAAAAAGGCGGCAGCCTGAGCGTTAAATCAGCATCTAGCTACTATGATACGCAAAATTTAGAAAAACGGTATTTTACGGCCGTTATAACGCAGGCAAACATTTCCTCTAAAAGCGGTGCGCTACTTTTAAAATCTCAGATAAAAAATTTTACAAATCCAGACGGCCCGAGAGAGGTCGCCGTAAAAACGCCTAAATTTGAGGAAAAAATCCAAAACGAGTTGCGCGGGTATGAGCCGAGGCTTAGTCAAATTTGCTCTTTGAGCGAGAAGTAAAGAGGACAAAAATGAAAAATACGATGATTTTTAAGACGGTAGCGGCGGCTGTCGCGGCATTAGCGTTTAGCGGTTGTGCGACCATCACAGGCGAGATGGGCGGCGAGAGAGCGTGGCGTACGTATATGGAAAACGACGCTAGCATACAGCAGATCGGATTTATA
Source organism: uncultured Campylobacter sp. (assembly GCA_937965895.1). GTDB lineage: Bacteria > Campylobacterota > Campylobacteria > Campylobacterales > Campylobacteraceae > Campylobacter_A. The sequence goes on along the minus strand of CALCKS010000308.1, from coordinate 10,504 downwards.
ACCGAGACTACGGTCTACGAGATGAGCGGCGGCAAAAAAGAGGAAAAATTCGGCGACTACATGGGTAGAGCCGAGGTGAAGGCACCAGGCGAGAGCGACTCGGCGAGCCAAAATCTAGGCTGGGTTTACTCAAGCGGCGACGGCGTAAAAACTCTGATAGTGATTGATCTAGATAGTGGTAGAAATGTAGATTTGAGCGATAAGGACGAGATAAAAAAGCTACAAAACTCAAAGAAATTTAAGTTTTACGAATTTGGCGGCGGGATCCTTGAGAGCGTGGTTTATAGCGCGTAAAAATCTCCCGTTTGTAAGGCGTTTTTTGGCGGCGAACCTATAAGCGCCAGAAGCGTGACGAACTACTACGTGGGCGCGTCTGACAAGTTTTTCGCCACCGTGATCGACGCGAAGATAGTCGGAAACAAAGGCTTTGAGATAAAAATTTAGACTTTAAATTTCACCTGCCAAGTAGCAAACTGACCGAAGCTAAAGAGCAGGCGACCTCTGCGAAATTTAGAAAAGACGTCATTGAGCAAGACCTCAAAAAGCAGGGGCGTATCCTGCTAAGCATACTTTGCTACTATAGCATGCCGAGCAAGTAAGCGTTTGCGGCGGGTAATTACCCACCGAATTTGTATACTCCATACGCTTTTTACAAAACTGACGATAAAAGGAAAAAATATGAATCCGTTTAAAAATTTGATTTTTGCGGTTGTCGTAAATTCGGCTTTTACCGGCGACGCGTCAAAGGATGTAAATTTGACCGCAAATGCCGCTCGCAACCAAAAAGAAGTAAAAATGCTAGAGGCGTTTTGCGGATCGATTTTGCCATTTAGTATGGCTTCATGCATGCAGCTATCTGACAAGCGTTTAGACGAAAACAGCGCATTTTACGACAAGCAAAAGGGACTAGCGGCGCTACAAAAAGTCTGCGACTCGAAGGATGAGCGCGACTCAAAGCTTGCCTGCACGAAGCTAGCGTGTGAGTCCGGCGAGAGCCGCGAATGTCTAAACGCCGCTAAATACTGTCAGGTCTTGCTTGTCGGCGGCGAGGTTGTGTCCGCGCTTTTTCAAAAAGGCTGCGACGAGCGCGGCGGGATGGATTGTTTGTATGCTAAATTTTTTGATAAGGCTCGAGACGGGATGACGGATGAGTATGTGCGAAAGATGAAAAAGTATCTCAAAAAGACGTGCGATGCGGGCGAAAAAGACGGCTGCAAGGAGCTTGAAAAGTTGCGTGAGCTTTGAGTTGTGAAATAAAATTTAATGCAAAAAGCGACTTTTATCTAAAATTTGAGTTACTTTCCGAGACCCGCACCGCAAAAATGCCAATTTTTATTTGGCCAAATTTAGAGCCGAACCAACAACTACAAACAGAATATTTTTAGCTTGCCGTATGAAATTTAGGCTCTTGTTTTATTTGTCAAATTTGCCTCGTTTTCGTCCCTTTGGTTTATCAAGTTTTTATGCGAATTTAAGTAAAATCAACCAAAATTTTTTAAAGGCTAAAAATGGACAAAGCTACCGTAAAGGCGCACAAAATCAGCGATCAAGAGTACGAGGAGATCTTAAAGATCCTAGGTAGAGAGCCAAATTTGCTCGAGCTTGGGATATTTTCCGCGATGTGGAGCGAGCACTGCAGCTACAAGTCGAGCAAAAAGTACCTAAACGGCTTCCCGACTAAAGCTCCGTGGGTGATCCAGGGTCCGGGCGAGAACGCGGGCGTCATCGACGTCGGAGGCGGCGTCGCGGCGGTGTTTAAGATGGAGAGTCACAATCACCCGAGCTTCATCGAGCCTTTTCAGGGCGCGGCGACGGGCGTGGGCGGGATACTGCGTGACGTATTTACGATGGGTGCGAGAGTCGTGGCGAACATGAACTCGCTGCGATTCGGCGAGGTACGAGGCGAGAGCGAAAATGCGAAAAAACAGCGCTACCTGCTAAAAGGCGCGGTCGCGGGCATCGCTCACTACGGCAACTGCATGGGCATACCTACTATCGGCGGCGAGACGACGTTTGATCCTAGCTTTAACGGCAACATCCTAGTAAACGCATTTGCGCTTGGACTTTGCAAGAGCGACGAGATATTTTACGGAAGGGCCGAAGGTATCGGTAATCCCGTGATCTACGTGGGTTCCAAAACGGGTCGCGATGGGCTAGGGGGCGCTGTGATGGCGAGCGATAGCTTTAACGACGCGAACAAATCTCTGCGCCCGACCGTGCAGGTGGGCGATCCGTTCACAGAAAAGCTGCTGATGGAAGCGTGCTTGGAGCTATTTAAAACCGACTATGTCGTGGGTATCCAGGATATGGGCGCGGCGGGGCTAACGTCTAGTAGCTTTGAGATGGCCGGACGCAGCGGCAGCGGTATGAAGATGTATCTAGACCGCGTACCTATGCGTGAAACGGGCATGACGCCTTATGAGCTCATGCTAAGCGAATCTCAGGAGCGTATGCTAATCTGCGCCAAAAAAGGCTGCGAGCAAAAGATACTCGAGATATTTAAAAAATGGGATCTAGATGCCGAAATCATCGGCGAGGTGACAAGTAGCGGCGTGATGGAGCTTTATTGGCACGGCGAGCTAGCGGGCGAGATACCCATAGCGCCACTTAGCGAAGCCTCTCCGGTGCTTGACCGACCGACCGCGCGTCCTAAATACCTAGACGAAATCAAAAATTTACAAATCCCTGAAAACGTCGATAATAAAACCGCGTTTTGGAAGCTACTTGGCGAGCCTGAGGTTCTAAACAAGTCGCTGATCTACGATCAATACGATGCAAATATCCAAACAAACACCATCAAGCAGCCGGGGCTCCTCGGAGCTGCGGTTATCCGCGTGAAAGAAACGGGCAGGGCGATCGCGATGGCGGCACAGTGTGACCCGAGGGCGAATTTCGTCGATCCCAAAATCGGCGCGGCCAGAGCGGTCGCGGCGGCGGGACGAAAGGTTGCGATGAGTGGAGCGACGCCGCTAGCCATCACCGACTGCCTAAACTACGGCAATCCGCAAAATCCCGAGGTTATGTGGCAGTTCGCGCAGGGCTGCGAGGGCATCAAAGAGGCTTGCCGCGAGTTAAATACGCCAGTCGTCAGCGGCAACGTGAGCCTGTATAACGACACCGAGGGCGTGAGCGTCTATCCGACGCCAGCGATCGTGACGGTGGGCGTGAACGAGGACGCAAACGCGAGCCTTCCGAGCGTCTTTACGCGCGCTGGTACGGCGGTATACGTACTTGGCGAAACGAAGGGCGAATTTGCCGCGTCGATTTACGCTAAGGCGATATTTGATGCGGTGGGCGGCGAGCTGGCTGTGGTGGACTATAAAAAAGAGCGCGTGCTGTGGGACTTGGTCATCGAGGCAAATAAATCGGGCGCACTAGAGTTTGCAAACAGCGTAGGCGTGGGCGGCGTAGCCATAACGCTAGCAAAAATGGCATGCCTAAGCGGGCTTGGCGCAGAGTGTAAATTTGACGTTGAAAAGCCAAATTTCATCTTTGACGAGAGCTTTTCGCGCGCGATCGTCGGCGTAAAAGACGAGGCTAAATTTGAAGCTCTGGCCGCAAAACACGGCGTCAAATTTGAAAAAATCGGCAGCGTGGGCGGAGATAAATTTAAGCTAAATGATATCGAAGAAAAGCTAAGCGATGTGAGCGAAGTTTATTTTAATAAATTTGCTGCGATCATCCGCCAAGAGGACTAAAATTTGGCGCCGCTGGGCAGGTTAAATTTGAGCGGCGTAAATTTGACGCGCTTGCTAAATTTGGCTCGTCTCGGCGGCGTTTGCTCAAGCATTTTAGCGCCAAATTTTGCAAGCGATATTAAAAGACCATAAAAATTTGAATCAAAATTTGAAAGGAAAGTAGATGTCTTGGAAAGACTTTTTAAACAACAAAGAGGACGAGCAGCCGCAAAAGGAGGGCAGAGGAATGGATCAAAAAAGCGTAGCTAAGCCGCCGGTGCTATTTAGCGAGACTCAGCAGGTACTAAAGGCGGTCGAGGCCAAACTGGGCGGCACGCTCATCACCTACTACAACTCAAATGCAGGTAGCGTCTGCGGCAACGACGCGAGCGCGATGTATGAAATTTTAAAGGGTAAAAAGATAGAAAACGCGTTTTTGTTTATCAAAAGCGACGGTGGCAGCGGTATCGCAGCGCTTCGTATCATCAGCACTCTGCGAAACTACTGCAAAAATATAACCGCTCTCATTCCTGCTAACTGCGCGTCGGCCGCGACGATGATGGCGCTAGGCGCAAACGAGATCGTGATGGGCCCGCTAGCGTATCTAACCGCCGTCGATACCTCGCTAAAGCACGCGATGAGCCCGATAGATAACGGCAACGAGCGCGTTAGCGTGTCGATGGACGAGCTAAACCGCGTGATAAAACTATGGAAAATGCACGAGAAAGACAACGACGAAAACCCGTATAAATCGCTATACAACTACATCCATCCGCTGGTTTTTGGCGCCGTAGACCGCGCCAGCTCGCTCTCGCTAAAGATTTGCTGCGAGCTTTTGCGCTACCATATGAACGACGAATCAAAGATCCAAAACATCTCCGAGCGCCTAAACAGCGACTATCCGGCGCATGACTATCCGATACTTTTCCGCGAGGCAGAGGAGATCGGACTGCACGTGCAAAAGATGGACAACGAGCTAAACGAGATGCTCCAAGAGCTCACGCTTCTTTACTCCGAGATGGGACAGCGTGCGTTTACCGACTACGACGAGAACAGCTACCACGACAACAATATCGCAAATATCATCGAGGCAAACGGCAAGCAGATTTATTATCAGATCGACAAAGACTGGTTCTACCGCCCCGATGAGCGCCGCTGGAATGTGATGAACGACGAGAGTTCGTGGCGTAAAAACGAGCTAGTGGGCGGCAAGCTCAAAAATACGATTTATCATTTATGGTGATATTTTGAGTTTTATTTTTTGGTTTTTGATATTTTACGGGATTTACTATCTGGTTTCAAATTTTAGTCAAAATCCCGTAAATTTAGGTGGCTCGCAAAAAAAGGCGATGTTTGAAGAGGCTAAATTTCTAGTTAGCCTGCTCGCCAAAGTCGCCAAAAGCGACGGCAGGGTAAACGAGCTAGAGGCTCGCCTCATCAGCGAGACGCTAGACGATATCACTCTAAGGCTCGGTAACGACGCAGCGATGAGGGCGGAGCTAAAGCAGATCTATAACCGCGAAAAAGAGACGGTGCATAACGCCTATTTTATCGCGCGGCAGTACAGAGATCGCTTTCGCCTTAGCCAAGACGCCGCGGCTGCGAAGATATCGTTTTTGTTAAATTTAGCCTACATCGACGGCAATTTTAGTAAAAGCGAGCGCAATATCATCGAGCAGATTGCCTCTGGGTTTGGGCTTGATGAGATCGATTTCTGGTCGATTTTAAAGAGATTTGACGATTTTTACGGGCAAAGGCGGCAAGATTGGGGAGGCCAGAGCGATCCGTACGTAAAACGCACTAAAAGCCCTTACAACGTGCTTGGACTAAAAGATGGCGCGTCGTTTGACGAGGTAAAAAAGCGCTACCGCGAGCTCGTAAAAAAATATCATCCAGATATCCTTATGGGGCGCGGCGAGAGTGAGGAGATGATAGAAAAGAGTACTCGAAAACTGCAAGAGATAAATGAGGCGTATGAAACCATAAAGCAAAAAAGCTAGCCTTTTGAGTGTCTTTAAATGAGTTTGAAAATTTGGGACTGCGGCAGACTATCTGTCTAGCCTTGCCCAAATTTTCTGCACAACATTTAAATCCATCTCAAAATTCTACGCTTTTCGGTTCTTAAAATTTAATTAAATTTCGGTGCGATATTTTGAGATGATTTTTTGAGTTTTCTACTTCGCAAGCTCGCAGCTGCAAGCAGAAGAAGTAAAACTGAGTGTGCGCTAGGCATATAGCCTGCGGAGCGAAAATTTTGCAAAATCTCGAAAAAGCACTCAAAAGACAAGCCGACAAAAGAAAGGAATATAAATGAGAGCACTAATCAGCGTCAGCGATAAAGAAGGCATCGTAGAGTTTGCCAAAGGACTTGAGAAACTCGGATTTGAGGTATTAAGTACAGGCGGCACGCACAAACTGCTAAAAGAGCAGGGCGTAAAAGCGGTCGAAGTTAGCGAATACACGGGCTCGCCCGAGATGTTTGAGGGGCGCGTAAAAACCCTGCACCCAAAGATTCACGGCGGGATATTGCACAAGCGAAACGACGCAAATCACGTGAGCCAAGCCGCGCAGCACGGCATCGGCGGCATCGATCTGGTCTGCGTAAATTTATATCCGTTTAAACAAACCACGATCCGCACAGATGATTTTGACGAGATCATCGAAAACATCGACATCGGCGGCCCTGCGATGGTGCGCTCTGCGGCTAAAAACTTCGCTAGCGTTTATATCGTCACGAGTCCGCTTGATTATGACGAGGTTTTGCGCGTCATAGGAGGTGCGGATGAGAGCGAGAAGGCCGTTTTTAGGCGAAATTTGATGGTAAAAGCCTACGAGCACACCGCGGCCTACGACTCGATGATCGCAAACTATATGAACGAGCGCTTTAACGACGGTTTTGGAGAGATGAAATTTATCGCCGGCAGCAAGGTTTTTGACGCGCGCTACGGCGAAAACCCGCACCAAAAAGGCGCGCTATACGAGTTTGATTATTTTTTCAGCAACAACTTCACCGCGCTAAAAGGCGAAGCTAGCTTCAACAACATTACCGATATAAACGCGGCTTTGGCACTAGCAAGCAGCTTTGACGCCGCGCCCGCGGTCGCTATCGTCAAGCACGCCAACGCTTGCGGCTTTGCCGTAAAATCAAATCTACTTGAGAGCTACGTCGAGGCGCTAAAATGCGATCCCGTCAGCGCATACGGCGGCGTGGTGGCGATAAACGGCACGCTAGACCGCGCCTTGGCTGAGAAAATCAACGAAATCTACGTCGAGGTTATCATCGCCGCAAACGTGGACGAGGACGCGCTTGCGGTATTTGAGGCCAAAAAACGTATCAAAATTTTTACCCAGGGCAATAAATTTTTACAGCGCGCAAACGACAAATACGACTTCAAGCACGTTGACGGCGGCTTTGTCTATCAGCAAAGCGACGAGGTGAAAGCTAGCGAGCTAGAAAATATGAAGCTGCAAACCGCGCGCGCAGCCAGCGAGGCTGAGCTAAAAGACCTAGAAATCGCGTGGAAGGTCGCGGCACTCACGAAAAGTAACTGCGTCGTCTACGTGAAAAACAGCGCCGTGGTCGCCATCGGCATGGGTATGACTAGCCGCGTGGACGCCGCGCGTGCGGCCGTGGCTAAGGCGTGCGATATGGGGCTTGATTTGCGCGGTTGCGCGCTTGCTAGCGAGGCATTTTTCCCGTTTCGCGATAGTATCGATATCGCAAGCGAGGCTGGCGTAAAGGCCGTGATACAGCCGGGCGGCAGCATACGCGACGATGAGGTCGTGGCTGCGGCAAACGAGCATGGCATGGCGATGTATTTTACGGGCGTGCGCCACTTTTTACACTAAAATTTGATCGTTTTTGCGGCGAGGCGGCGTAAATTTTACTTCGTCGTTTTGTCGCTTTAGATTATTTAGCCCGCATAGCGGACGGCGCTTTTGCTCAGCTCTACTTGTATTTGCCGATCTTACGCGAACGATATTTTCTCAAATTTGACGTGTTTGCTTTTAAATTTGGACTGCGATTTGCTTGCGCTTTGGAGATTAAATTTAATTGAAAGCGATTTATGAAGCAAATTTTGATTTTCTTGGCATTTCTGGCGGGGCTTTATGCGGCCAATATCTACGTAAACGGCGAAAAGGTCGGCGGCAGCGATCAAAACTCGACCTATAACGGCGAGAGCAAAAACGAAATCCTAAAAGAAGAGGGCAAAAAACAGCTCTGCAAAAAAGGCTACAAGCAGTATTGCTAAGCGGCTACTTTATCTTTTAATCGGCGGTCAAATTTGCGCCGCCCAATTTTATCTCATCTCAAATTTCACACCTTCAACGCTCGGGTTTTGCCGCTCAAATTTGACGCCGCGGCCGTCAAATTCAAATTTAATCCCTTAAGCAAGGTCAAGACGCCCGCGCGTAAAATAAGAGTATAATTATCCAAATTTAAAACAAGGATAAAAAATGAGCGATTTTTTCAAAGACGCCGAGCAGTTTAACGCTGAGGGCGCGACGGTGCCGTTTTATAGATATAGCCAAGGCGGCGTGGATTTCGTCGGCTTTGACAGCCGTCCGTGCGTACCGCCCGAGCCTATGGTAAACGCGCTAGTAGCGATCAAATTTGCAAATCAAAACACCAAAATCGTGATGGTAAATCATAAATTCCCAGCCGGTTTGATCCCTAAAATAGAGGAGCAGTTTGACGTCGAGCGTGAGGATCTGGAGGGCGGGGCGGTCAAGATGACCTTTAGCCTAAAGCATGGCGCAGACGTCAAAAACGTAGATACGAGCCTTTGTCACTGAGATAGGCTATGCTTTTAAACACCTTTGCGCCGCCTTTTAAGCTAGTGGGCGGTTATTTTATCGCGGGCATTTGCTTTTTGATTGCGAGTATCCCTGCCTTTTTCGCAGCGGATTTTGAGACGATCGCGGGGCTTGAGACGGCGGGATTTTTACACGTTTTTTTTGTCGGTTTCGTGATGAGTATCATCATCGGCGCGCTTTATCAGCTAACTTCGGTGATTTTAGAAAAGCCGTTTTCGACGATCAAAGGCGCAGTGGCAAATTCAGCCCTTTACTGCGCAGGCGTGGCCCTGATGAGCTACGGGATGATCAGCGGCAAAACGGGCTTCATACACGGCGGCGGCATGGCGCTTTTTCTCGCACTGCTGTTTTTTGGCACGACCTATATCGTTAGCTTTATGGATAATGAAAAAAAGAGCTTCGCGGCGTTTATGCTCTTTGTTTCGGCGGTATTTTTGCTCGCCGGCATCTCGCTTGGATTTTGCCTTTTGATGATACTTTCGGGCACTTTGCCGATGGATTTTATGTTCGCGCTTAAATTTCACGTCTATTTCGTGCTTGGCTTTGTCTTTTTTATCATCGTCGGCGTGGCGACCGTGCTGCTGCCGATGTTTGCTCTGGCGCACGATCTAAAATTTACGCTTAGCAAATTTGCCTTCGGATTTTATATTTTGGCTGGCGTTTTGCTCTTTTTTAGCGAAATTTACGCGTACTTTGCGTTTGGAGCGGCGATTATTTGCTTTGTCGCCGAGGCGCTGCACATCCTAAAAAAGCGTGTCCGCAAGGCGTATGATTACTGGAATGTAAATATCGCTCTTTCGCTCGCGGCCTTCGTACTTTTTTGCGTATTGATTGCGGCGGATAGATACGATATGGCGGTGTTTATGCTGATTTACGGCTTTTTGTTTGCATTTATCGTAGCTCATCTTTACAAGATCGCGCCGTTTCTCATCTGGTACCACTACGTAGCGCCCTTTGTGGGTAAGACAAAAGTGCCTCTGCTAGATCAGATGATACTTAAAAAGCCAGCATATATCGGTATCAGTTTTAATGCCATTGGGCTTGCGCTTTACGAGCTTGGCGTCTGGCTGGAGATAAAATCGCTCGCGCACTGCGGCGTGGCTTGCCTACTCGTTAGCACCGTTTTGGTTGCGATAAATATGATAAATGTTTTTAAATTTACGAAATTTGGAGTAAAGGAAGAAAAATGAAAGAAAAAATCTATGCCGCGCTCTCAAACATCGTCGATCCCGAGGTGGGCTTTGATATCGTGTCTTTGGGGCTGATTTACGACGCGGTTTGCGACGAAAAGGGCAAGGCGAAGGTCACGATGACGCTATCTACGCGCTCATGCCCGCTGCACGAGATGATACTGGGCTGGGTGGAGACGGCGGTGCTAAACGTCGACGGCGTAAAAGAGTGCGAGATAGACCTCGTGTGGGAGCCTGCGTGGAGTATCGAGATGGCGAGCGACGAGGTGAGGGCGGCGTTAGGAGCGTGAATTTGGTGTTAGCTGCGAGCGAGTTTTGCCGAGCTGCCGACTAAATTTGATCGCGATTTGATCTGTTTATAAGCTTGTATGGGGCGCGTATTGTTTTATACCGACCAATTCTCCTCTGCGCCTTAATACCGATACTAAACTAGTAGGCGTCGCCTTCGCGCCAGATCCAGTACTAGGCGGCACATATACGCCAAACGGTAGAGTCGAGTTCCTCCAGATGGTCGGTATTACGCAGCGCGAGCTAGACTGGCTACGCAAAGACCCGACTACACAGCGCGTAGAGAAACTGATAAACATGATGCGTGAGGATAATCCTTTGCTAATCACCGATTTAAAGCGAACGAAAGAATACGTTTGATTTAATTGCAATTAGATCGGCAAGGTAATTCTAACCTTGCCGGTAAGTAATGAGTCTGGAATTTGCTAGCCTCTACCGACTCTTTTTATCTATTTTGCTATTAATCTCAAATTTGCATATCCGATTTCTCATAAAAATCAGTAAAATTTAACCGACTTAGCTTTGTCTAAA
>CALCKS010000307.1 GCA_937965895.1 uncultured Campylobacter sp. | reverse complement strand
TTGGGCTGATTTTGACAGTGCTTTTCGTGCTGGTTTTTATAAAAGATTTAGAGGCTTCAAGGAAATTTTCAAGATACGAAAAAGCTATCGAAGGGCTAATACAAGAGCTTCACGCCGTAAAAAAACAGGTTGCGAATTTTAATCAAAATAGCGAGCCGGCTGAATTTGACGTAGTGCAGTTAGAAAGCAACCTCGAACAGCGTCTAAATGAAAAAATCAATCAAAAAATAACTCCGATAATAAATACGCTCCAAGGCATCGAAAGCTCGATAGATAGCTTCCAAAGCCAGCAACAAGATAGACTATTTACGCTTGAAGAGCGCACCAAAAGCATTAGCAAGATCTCCGCTCCAAGCGGCGAGGATGACGAAAAGCGCATCGTGCAGATGTATAGCGAAGGCAAAAGCGTGGAAAGCATTGCAAAAGAGCTGTGCGTGGGTGTGGGCAAGGTCGAGCTGACGCTAAAACTACGGGAGCTGATATAGTGTTAAAACCCTGGCGCGAAATATAAAAAAATAACATTATTTTCATACGCAGGTTTTAAAAAATTTTAAAGCTTAACTTCCTATAATGCCCTTTAACCAAATCAAAAACAAATCTTTTTGATAAAATTAAGGGCGAAAAATGTTAATAGACGGGCACGGAAGAACTGTTGATTATCTGCGTATTTCTGTCACGCAAAGATGTAACTTTAGATGCAAATACTGCATGCCTAAAACTCCGTTTAGCTGGGAGCCGAAGGAAAATTTACTAAGTTTTGAGGAGCTGTTTTTATTTGTCAAAGTCTGCCTAGACGAAGGCGTAAAAAAGATCCGTATCACGGGCGGCGAACCGCTACTGCGCAAGGACTTAGACAAATTTATCGCGATGATAAACGAGCACAGCCCCGATGTCGATCTAGCTATCACGACAAACGGCTTTATGCTTAAACACTACGCAAAAGCCCTCAAAAACGCGGGTTTAAAGCGCATAAACATGTCGCTTGATAGCTTAAAAACCGAAAAAGCTAAATTTCTCGCGCAAAAAAGCGTTCTGCATGAGGTTTTAGCAGGCCTTGACGCGGCGCTTGAAGCCGGGCTAAAAGTCAAGCTAAACACCGTCGCGCTAAGAGGCGTAAACGACGACGAGATCGTCTCTTTGCTAGAGTTTGCACGCTCTATGGGTTGCCAAATTCGCTTCATCGAATACATGGAAAATATCCACGCCAATGATGAGCTAAAAGGCATGAAATCGGCTGAAATTTTAGACGTTATCGCAAAAAAATATCGCTTTGAAGCGGCCGAAAAGATCCCGACGGGACCTGCTAGCATCTACAGACTAGAGGACGGCTATACCTTTGGCGTCATCGACCCGCACAAACACGACTTTTGCGAGAGCTGTAACCGCATCCGCCTCACGGCCGAGGGACATCTCATCCCGTGCTTATACTTCGAGGATGCGATGAGCATAAAAGACGCCGTAAGAAAGGGCGATATCGTGGGCGCTAGCGAGATCTTACGCCAAGTGTTGCAAAACAAGCCCAAAGAAAACAAGTGGGCTATCGGCGCTCAAAACGAGACCTCAAGCCGCGCCTTTTACCAAACAGGCGGCTGAAATTCTGGCTAAATTTACGCTAGATTTGACGTAAATTTAGCCTGCTTTTACTAAATTTAACCTCGCTTAGTTTTTTCATCCATAAATTTACCGCCGTTTTCTAACAAAACCCGCTCAAATTTGACGTAAAATCCGCTTAACTCCGTAAAACTACCCTTCAAATTTTGCTATAATCGACCAAAATTTAAAAGGCGAAATTTGAGTTTAAACCTGGTCGAGAGTTTTCTAAGTATCCAAGGCGAAGGCGCGAGCAGCGGCCGTTTGGCAATTTTCTTGCGGTTTGCGGGCTGCAACCTAAACTGCGCGGGCTTTGGCGTGCGGACCGTTTCGCCCAAAACCGGCGAAACGCTAACTGGCTGCGACACGATCCGCGCGGTTTTTACGGGACATTTTTCGTATCAAAAAATCACCCGTGCCGACGAACTTATAAAAATCATTCAAAATTTGAGCGCAAACTTGCGCCAAAAGCCTATCATCGTAATCACCGGCGGCGAGCCGCTGCTACATCACAAAAATCAAATTTTGCTAGATTTTTTAAATTTTGCGACTAGCGAGGGCTACGAGGCGCATTTTGAGACGAACGGCACTATCGAGGTGGATTTCGGCAAATTTGAGATTTATAAAAAATGCCGATTTGCCGTCAGCGTCAAACTCGAAAACAGCGGCGAGAGTGAGGCTAGACGCATAAATCAGGTCGCGCTAAAAGCCATAAAACAAAACTCCGCAGGTAGTTTTTATAAATTCGTCCTAGATAAAAAAAGCGCGGAAGACGGCTCGGCGATAGCGCAAATTTCGCGTATTTTAGAGCTTTGCGACGCGGAAGTCTTTTGTATGCCGCAAGGTTATGATAAAATAAGCCTCGAACAAAACGCCCTATCCGTTGCGCAGTTTGCGATCAAGCACGGTTTTAACTATTCCGATCGCCTGCACATCAGGCTTTGGGGTGCAAAAGAAGGAGTTTAAAGCGTAAATTTAGGCGGCGTTACCCGTATCTTTACGGCGCGAAACTGTAAAATTTAATAAACGGAGCTAAGATGATAATAAGAAAAATGTTTAAATTTGAAAACGCTCACATCGTTAGATTTTGTAGCTCGAAACGCTGCAAAACGAGCATCCACGGGCACTCTTACAGGGCTGAAATTTTACTCGAGTCAAATTTTCTCGATAACGCAGGGATGGTGTATGATTTTGGTCTGATGAAGCGCGACATCGGCTGCATTATCGATAGCTTTGATCACTGCACGACGATATTTAGCGGAGATGGTGCCGAGTATAAAAACGATCTCAAAAAGCACTCTGCGCGCTGGATCGAGATCCCGCTAAATCCCTCCGCAGAGCAGTTTTGCAGGATATTTTTCGTGATGATCGATAGGCTTTTAAAAACCACGCAGATGCAAAACGGCGAGCGTGAAGTGAAGCTTCACAGCGTCATCGTCCACGAGACCGACACGGGCTATGCGCAGTGCTTCAGAGAGGATGCGTATAACGCCAAAATGGGTGAGGTAAATTTGAACGAGATCGTCTTTTCCGAGGGCGTTAGAGCCGAGTGGGAGGACGAGGAGTTGTTTGAGAAAATCAAGCTAGGCAAAAAAATAGTAAATCCAAAGGAGGTCTAGCGCAAATGAGGAAAATTTTTGCGATTTTGACGCTGGCGGCGCTGTTTTTTGGCGGTTGCGAGGAGAAAAAGGAGCCCGCGTCGCTGGATCTTGGCGGCACGGTGCCTAGCGACGTACCTATCGCGCAAAGCGACGCAAACGTAAGTATTGACGAAAATATGCCGCCAGAGCCGGTGCCCGAAAAATGAAATTTAACGAGCATCTATCAGAGCTCTACGAGCTGGCGCGCTCCATTCACATCGGGCTTGCCTTTGCGCTTTTGGCCTTAGTCGCGGCGCACTTTTGCCTGATAAATTTCGGCATAAACTCGCCAGCCTACGCTAAACGCATCAGACTGTTTTTGCCTACCTACTACGCGTTTTTGGCCGCGATGATGCTTACGGGGCTACTTTTGATGAGCGTTTTTTACTTTTATCTGGGCCTCAAAGCTCTTGTTATGATCGCGGTTTGGACGCTGCTTATTGGGCTTGGGGCGATGGAGTTTAAGCAGCTAAAAACGGCGATGAAAACTAAAAATTTCGCCGTTTTTAGAGCCAAAATGCGCCTAAAAATCCCGGCCGATTTTGTTTTGATACTAATTGCAAGCGGGGTGAGATGAAATTTTTATATTCAAAAGAGGTCAAAAACGAGCAAATTAGGCTTGATGGCGAGGCGTTTTTACACCTGAAGGCGCGGCGCGCTAAGGTAGGCGAGCGCATCGACGTGCGAAATTTGACCGACGGACAAAACCACATCTATGAAATCGTAAATTTAGACAAAAGAGGCGCGGAGCTAAATTTGATATTTTCGCACGACGTGGAAGCACGAAATAGCGATCTAACGCTAGCCTGGGCCGTCGTCGATCCAAAAACGATCGAAAAAACGCTGCCTGGCCTAAATGAAATGGGTGTAGCTAAAATCGTCTTTTTTTACGGCGAATTTTCGCAAAAAAACTTTAAGCTTGATTTTTTGCGCCTAGAGCGCATTTTGATAAGCTCGTGCGAGCAGTGCGGACGAAACGATTTGATGAAATTTGAAATTTATAAAAGCCTGGACGAGCTGGTCAAATTTTATCCAAACGTCGCTCTTGTCGACTTTGAGGGCGAAAATCTAGACGGCTATGCGGGCAAGGAAATTTTAGCGATCGGACCTGAGGGCGGATTTAGCCAGAGCGAGCGAGAAGCCGTCGCGAAAAAATACGGGCTGAGAGCAAAAAATATTTTGCGCTCGCAAACGGCGATTTTAGGCATAGCGGCTAAAATTTTAATTTAAATTTGATTTTTTACGAAGTTTTTTGTATAATCTCGCCTTACTTTAAGTGAAAATTAAAAAATCAGACGATAAAAGGACAAAAAATGAAAAAAGAAATTCATCCGGAATTTGTTGAGTGCAAAGTAACTTGCGCTTGCGGCAATACCTTCACTACGAAGTCAAACAAAAGCGAAATCAGAGTGGATATCTGCTCAGAGTGCCATCCATTTTTCACAGGCAGCGAAAAGATCGTAGATAGCGCAGGTCGCGTCGATAAATTTAAGAAAAAATATAACTTAAAATAATCCTTTGCTATATTTCGTTCCTACGCCGATAGGAAATTTAAGCGATATCTCGCTTCGCGCTTTGAGCGTTTTGCGCGAATGCGAGGTACTTTTTTGCGAAGACACCAGAATCGCAAAATCCCTCATAAATCTGCTAAATACGCGTTTTGACGCAAATATAAATATCCAAAAATTTATCCCGCTACATACGCACAACGAAGATGAAATTTTATCCAAAATCGAGCTTAAGATTTTTGATAAAAACGTCGCGTTTTTAAGTGATGCGGGTATGCCGGGCATCAGCGATCCGGGAGCTGCGCTCGTAAATTTCGCGATAAAAAACGGTATCGCATACGAAGTGCTAAGCGGATCAAACGCCGCGCTCTTAGCCGTCGTCGCAAGCGGTCTTTGCGAGAAAGAATTTTGCTTTCTAGGATTTTTACCCAATAACGGCAAAGAGCGAGCCGCAGCCATTCAAAATGCGCTAAATTCACCGTTTCCAGCAGTCATCTACGAAAGCCCAAAACGCATACTTTCGCTTATTTTAGACTTTGCTAAACTAGAGCCGGATAGAGAAGTTTTTGCCATAAAAGAAGCGACAAAAAAATTTGAAACCAAATTTAGGGCCACGGCAAGCGAGTTGGCACAAAAGCTGCAAAATGCGAATTTAAGCGGCGAGTGGTGCGTCGTCCTGCACAAAAATCCAAATTTTAGCTCAGAAAAAATCACTCAAAACGATATTTTAGAGCTTGAAATTTCGCCCAAAGCCAAGGCTAAACTCCTAGCCAAAATCACCGGCAGAAACGCCAAAGAAATTTACTCCGAACTCACTCGCTAAAACCCAAATATGCGCTTAAACAAGCGACAAATTTATCCGAAATTTAGCTAAATTTTACCGATTTTTAGCTATTATCAGGCGATGATAATATACGGAAAACAGCTATTTTTGCACATCATAAAAAACTATAAAAAAAGCGTCAAAACGGTCTATCTCGCCAAGGAGTGCGACAAGGCGCTATTTTCGCAGATCGTAGGCGTCGGCGCGCCGATAAAACGCGTGGATAATCAAAAAGCCCAATCTCTCGCGCACGGCGGCAATCACCAAGGTTTTTTGGCCGAGGTCGAGGAGTTTGAGTTTAAAAGTATCGACGAGATAAAAAAACAAAATTTTATAGCGATCTTATACGGACTTAGCGACGTGGGAAACATCGGAGCCATCGTTCGAACGGCGCATGCGCTGGGCTGCGGAGGCATCGTCGTCGTTGCTAAAAATTTAGCGATGGAAGGCGTACTGCGAGCTAGTAGTGGAGCGGCCTACGAGGCAAATATCGCTCTTGTCGAAGACGGCCTTAGCTTGCTAAACGAACTAAAACAGGTCGGTTTTAAAATTTACGCCACGGCAAGCGGCGGCAAAAACGCTCACGAGGTCAAATTTAACCAAAAAGTCGCGCTCGTGATGGGCAGCGAGGGCGAAGGCTTGCATAAAAAAGTCCTTGCCAAAAGCGACGAAATAGTAGGAATAAAAATGAAAAACGACTGGGACAGCCTAAACGTCTCGGCTGCGTTTGCCATACTTTGCGATAGGATTATAAATGAATGACATAAGTTTGCTAAAAGAATTAGGGCTTAGCGAGGTCGCCAGAAGAACGCACATCGAGGCAGAATATCTAGGTTACATCGCCGATAAAAATTTTGAAAAGTTGGCACGTTTTAACGTCAAGGGTTTTGTTAAAATTCTGGAGCGCGAGCTTGATATCGACTTTACGTCGTGGATGAACGAATACGAGGCGTTCATGGCCGAGCACGAGAGCGAGTTAAAGCACAAAACCATAACCATATCGCCTAAAATTCCGGCCTATACCGCAAATGATAAATCGTCTTACGGCGGTATGCTGGGCGGCATCATCGCTATTTGCGCGATCGGCGCTTTAATTTACTTTTTCGAGCCCCAAAAATACATCGGCGACCTCTCGAGTTTCTTTGAGGACAAAAACAAAAGCGTGACTTACTCCGATACAAACGTAGTGCAACAGGCGACTAAAAATTTAGACTCCATCAAAGACGCAAATATCACGATAAGTGTCTCCTCTGCCCCTAAACAAGAAGACGAGATAAATAAAGTCGAAGAGAACGCTTCAAATTTTGCCGTTACCCAAGTAGAGCAACCCTTGCCAGAGTTTAATGTGGCGGTTTCTACAAGCACGCAATCAAAACCCGCAGAGCAAAATGTAAGTCAAAATTTGCAAAGCGAGCAAGTTTCAAATTTGACCGACGAAAATGCATCTACCGCAGTCCAAGTAACGCCTAAAAGCGGCGATGTATACCAACTAAACGGACTAAGCGAGATAAAAGTCGTTCCGCGCAGAAAAGTCTGGCTTGGCGTGATAAATTTGGACGACAACAAAAAGAAATCTCAAAATGCCTCAAATGCCGTTTCTATCGAAATAGGCAAAAAACAACTCATCGTCACAGGACACGGAGAGATAAATTTAGAAATCGGCGATCAAAATATCAAATTTAGCGGCGATAATCCAAAGCGCTTTTTGGTCGAAAAAGATAAAGTTACGCCGCTCACATACGACGAATTTGTAGCACTAAATAAGGGCAAATCGTGGTAAAAAAGCTTTTAGTTTTGACTGCTAGCGCGGCTTTTTGCCTTGCGGCTAGCGTGGTGGATATAGCAGGCGGCTTGCTAGGTCAAAATAGCGCAAAAGCGACTCAGCTATTTGGCGACGGCTCTGCATATCTAAACGCAAGCGGCAAGCCCGACATTGCTAAAATTTCAAACGTTTTAAAGTCAAATTCGCTCCTGCGCCTATCCTACAAGCAAAACGTCAAGGTAAATATCAAATTTATCTCGCGCCAAAACAACCCGTTACTAATCATGAAAATCGCCAAAGACGCTCTCAACGGCCTTGGCTACAACAACATCCTAACGAGCGAATTTTCTAACGCCGGCGGCGCTCTTTGGGGCGTAACGATCGATACCAAATTTATCCCCGATCCAGGCTCGCTCTACGCCGCGCTTAAAGAAAGCGGCACCGAGATAACGGACATAAATAGACCCGGCGAGCTATCCTACGAGTATGTCATCGACGCGTCAAATTCCTCTATCAACCAAACTCCGGTGCAGTTTTCGCAAGAAGTTCAGCTCTCAAAGCCGCTTGAGCCCTATCTCATCGACGTAAGCGGCGCAAAAAGCGCGGTCATAAGCGCTAGTGCCGAGGATCGTTGGTCCGCCGTCGTAAGAATTTTAGATAAAAATTTAAATTTGCTCGAGGAAAAACGAAGCGACAAGGCTATAAATAGTTTGAAAGTTTCCTTCCCGCAAAACGCAAAATATCTGATGATCGACGATGCGGTCAGCTTAGAAAATATCAAACGAGGGCTCAAAATCTACCTAGAATAAGGAAAAATTTATGTTTGACGAGATTAGATTTAATACGATTGAAAGACTTCCAAACTACGTATTTGCCGAGGTAAACGCCATAAAAATGGCCGCGCGCCGAGCGGGCGAAGATATCATCGACTTTTCGATGGGAAACCCGGAGGGTCGCACGCCTCAGCACATCGTCGATAAACTCTGCGAAAGCGCGCAAAAAGACAAAACCCACGGCTACTCGGCGAGCGCTGGCATCTACAAACTTCGCCTAGCCATCTGCAACTGGTACAAGCGCAAATACGGCGTAAATTTAGACCCCGATACCGAGGCCGTCGCCGTTATGGGCAGCAAAGAGGGCTTTGTACATCTAGCCCAAGCGATAGTAAATCCTGGCGACGTCGCCGTCGTGCCGGATCCCGCATATCCTATCCACACTCAGGCGTTTTTGTTTGCCGGCGGTAGCGTGGCAAAGATGCCGCTAAAATACAACGACAAATTTGAGCTTGACGAAAATAAATTTTTCGAAGACCTACTTCACACGATCCGCTCAAGCTCACCGAAACCTAAATACGTCGTCGTAAATTTCCCGCACAACCCAACGACCGTTACCGTGCAAAAGAGCTTCTACGAGCGGCTAGTGGCGATGAGTAAACAAGAGCGCTTTTACGTGATCTCCGACATCGCCTACGCGGACCTCACGTTTGACGGCTACAAGACGCCGAGCATCTTTGAGGTAGAAGGCGCAAAAGACGTCGCCGTCGAGTGCTATACGCTATCAAAAAGCTACAATATGGCGGGCTGGCGCGTCGGATTTTTATGCGGAAACAAGCGCCTTTGCGCAGCTCTTAAAAAGATAAAATCATGGGTCGATTACGGTATGTTTACCCCTATCCAAGTCTCCGCCACCGTCGCCCTAGACGGCGATCAAAGCTGCGTCGAGGAGATCCGTCAAATTTACGAAAAACGCCGCGACGTGATGCTAGAAGCCTTTGCAAGTGCGGGCTGGGAGATGCATAAGCCAAGCTCGAGTATGTTTATCTGGGCAAAAATCCCGCCGCAAGTCGGAAACATCGGCAGTCTCGAGTTTTCAAAGCAGCTACTTACCAAAGCAAGCGTCGCGGTGAGCCCGGGTATCGGTTTTGGCGAGGGCGGCAACGACTATGTGCGACTTGCTCTCATCGAGAACGAAAACCGCATCCGCCAAGCGGCGCGAAATGTCAAAAAATATCTGAAAGAATTTGCATGAATATAGCCATTTTAGGCGTCGGCACCGTCGGCGAAGCCGTTGCTAAAATTTTACTCCAAAACAAAAAACTAATCGCGGCAAGATGCGGCGAAGAGATAGTTCCGGTCATCGGCGTCGTTAGAAATTTAAACAAAAAAAGAGACGTCGCCATCCCGCTCACGGACGATATAGATAGCGTCCTAGAGCGCGAGGATATCGACGTTTTCGTCGAGCTTATGGGCGGCGTCGAGGAGCCTTTTAAGGTCGTTAGCAAAATTTTAGAGCGCAAAAAAGCCGTCGTAACGGCAAACAAAGCGCTACTAGCCTATCACCGCTACGCCTTGCAAAATTTGGCGCAAAACACGCCGTTTGGCTTCGAGGCTAGCGTCGCGGGCGGCATACCTATCATCAGAGCCCTTCGCGAAGGCCTTAGCGCCAACCACATCCTAAGCATCAACGGGATTTTAAACGGCACGAGCAACTACATCCTAACCTCGATGATGAGCAAGGGTTCAAATTTCGCGGACGCGCTAAAAAAAGCCCAGGAGCTAGGCTACGCCGAGGCTGATCCGACATTTGACGTCGGAGGCTTTGACGCGGCACACAAGCTACTGATCCTAGCCAGTATCGCATACGGCGTGCACGGCAACCCTGAGGACATCCTGATAGAGGGCATCGAAGGCATCACGCCCGAGGATATCTTTTTCGCTAACGATTTCGAGTACGTCATCAAACTGCTCGCCATCGCCAAAAAAACCGGCGACAAGGTCGAGCTGCGAGTGCATCCCGCACTCGTACCAAAAGACAAAATGATAGCTAAAACGGGCGGCGTGACAAATGCCGTGAGCGTAGTGGGCGACGCAGTCGGCGAGACGATGTTTTACGGTCCGGGCGCGGGCGGTCCTGCGACGGCGAGCTCGGTCATCAGTGATCTCATCGATATCGCCAGAGACGGCAAGTCCCCGATGCTAGGCTACAAGGCGCCGTTTGAGCTAAACGCGCTTAAGCTCCTAGATCCGAGCAAAATTCGCACGAAATATTATTTTAGACTCAGGGTCGAGGATAAGGTCGGCGTGCTGGCTAAAATCACGAATTTAATGAGCGAAAACAACCTCTCTATCGATAGCCTGCTGCAAAAACCAAAGGACGAAAGTCCGTATGCGACACTATTTTTCACGACTCACACGAGCGTAGAAAAAGACGTCAGACGCACTATGGAAATTTTGCAAGAGCAAGAGTTTGTAAAAGAAAAGCCTTTTATGATGAGGATAGAAGAGTAAAATTTGGGGCTTAAGGCGTATCTTTTCGGCAAAAGCTCCGAGGATCTGGCTTGCGAGTTTTTGCTCAAAAACGGCTGCGAGATCCTCGCTAGAAATTTTAGCTCCAAATTTGGCGAGATCGACGTTATCGCTAAAAAAGACGGCATCTTGCACTTCGTTGAAATCAAAGCCACGCAGGGCGACTATGAGACCGAGTATCGCCTCACGCCCGCTAAATTTAATAAAATTTTAAAAACTATCGATTTTTATCTGTTACAAAACGGCGCAAATGCCGATTTTCAGGTCGATTTGATCGCGATAAAAAATGGCGAGATAAAGTGGATAGAAAATATTAGTTTATAAAAATTCTTATTTAGCAAAAATTTAAATACTTTCGTGTATAATTACGACTATCTTTAAAAAGGAGAATAAAATGGGAAAATACATAGAACTAACGACTGCGAATTTTGACGTCGTCAAAGAGGGCGTTGCGCTAGTAGATTTTTGGGCGCCTTGGTGCGGACCTTGCCGTATGCTTGCTCCGGTCATCGACGAGCTAGCTGAGGAGTTTGAGGGCAAAGCTAAAATTTGCAAAGTAAACACCGACGAGGTGCAAGACCTAGCCGTAGAATTCGGTATCCGCTCGATCCCTACGCTTCTATTTTTCAAAAACGGCGAAGTCGTAGAGCAAATGGTCGGCGCACAATCAAAACAAGCCATTGCCGATAAGCTAAATTCGCTGCTTTAATGGTTTTTAGACGAGGAGGAAGCCTGCTTCCTCTCACCTCCGTTTTTGCGTCTTTTATCGGCGCAGCGCTGGTAGCAGGCGTATTTGCCTACAATAATTACAGATTTTCGCAGTATAAATTCGTAAATTTTAACGAACTGGTTTTTTATGAGCAGGCTCAAATTTTCGTGCCGCAGGACGATAAATTTTTACTCGTGGTTTTTAGCTCCAACCAATCAGATTGGAAGGAAATTTTAAAAACTTCAAGCAAGGATTTAAAAATCGTCGCCGTGGATTTACTCCAAAAACGCGCGCCAAGCGAGGAAAATATAAATTTCGTCGCTTCGGATATAAATACGATTTTAAAGCTGATGCACGTCCTAAATATCACGTCTTTGCCCGCCAGCGTGGAGCTAAAGGCGCAAAAGGGCGGCATTTATAAACAAGATTCAAAAATAAATAAAATTTAAAGGAAAAAATATGTTAGATTTAGCAATCATCGGAGGCGGTCCTGCAGGACTTAGCGCGGGACTTTACGCCACTCGCGGCGGACTAAAAAACGTCGTAATGTTTGAAAAAGGTATGCCAGGCGGCCAGATCACGAGCAGCTCTGAGATAGAAAACTATCCCGGCCAAAAAGCTCCTGGCGAGAGCGGCATAGACTTCATGAGCACGTGGGTCGCACAGTGCACACATTTTGGACTAAAGCACGAGATGGCGGGCGTCGAGCGCGTGGTAAAAAACGCCGACGGCAGCTTTACGGTCAAGCTTGAAGGCGGCAAAGAAGAGCAGGCCAAAGCAGTCATCGTAGCCACCGGCTCCACTCCGCGCCGCGCAGGCTTTGCGGGCGAGGACGAATTTTTCGGCAGAGGCGTGAGCACGTGCGCGACTTGCGACGGATTTTTCTATAAAAACAAAGAGGTCGCGGTTCTAGGCGGCGGCGACACGGCGATCGAGGAGGCCCTATATCTAGCCAACATCTGCTCGCGCGTCTACATCATCCACCGCAGAGATGAGTTTCGCGCCGCTCCCGTCACGCTAGAAAAGGCCCGCGCTAACGCCAAAATCGAGTTCATCACGAGCGCTACGATCAAGCAAGCTTATGGCGACAAAGCAGGACTTGCCGGTCTAATCATAAACACGAAAGAGGGCGAGCGCGACCTAAAAGTGCCGGGCGTTTTCGTATTCGTCGGACTTAACGTAAACAACGACGTCCTACGCCAAGAAAACGGCGAATTTGTATGCCAAACCGAGGATGGCGGTCAAGTGAGCGTCGATCTAAAGATGCAAACTAGCGTGCCTGGATTATTTGCCGCGGGCGACATCAGAAAAGACGCGCCAAAGCAAGTCATCGTAGCTGCAGGAGACGGCGCCGTAGCGGCCCTTAGTGCACTTAGCTACATCGAGAACCTACACTAAGATCTATCAAATTTAGCCGAGCTTTTCGGCTAAATTTTTTCTTTTTACTTCAAATTTTCCCAAATTTACCGAGTTTTGCCTTATCCTTTCAAATTTAGTCAAATTTGCCTTGATTTATTTTCCACGCATTTCCAAATTTCCCACCCCAATTTCACTCAAATTTAACCGCCCTTTGGCTAAGATTTCGCAAATTTAACGAAACAAAAAGGATCAAATTTGCACGCCTTGCTAAAAATATTTAAAACCGTTTTATATGCCGCGCTATTTTTAGGACTTTATCTTTTGGCGGATAAGTACGGACTGTTTGCTAAATTTGTCAATTAAATTTATCGACTCGGCTTTGCCAAATAAATTTCGAGTCGAGAGTTAGATGTTAAATTTAATCGTCTGCTTGTGGCGTTTCTTGAGTCTTTTGTGGCGAGCGTAATATTTTGCTCTTCTACTCTCATTCTACTCTCCTTTAAAGTAATTTTTAAATCTCGCATCAAAATTTAGTAACACGTACCCTATATTTAAATCCATTTTTGGAAAAGTGTTCATAACTAAAGAAATTCTTTTATCATCACATATATACTTTCCGCTATAGCCGCCAGCACTATAATCGGTTAACCTCTTAAACATAAAGTATCTCTGTTGAAAAGCAATAGTTTCATTTGTTTTATTGTCTATGATTCTCATTGTGTCCGAGTGAAAGTATTTAGAAGCGAACCGATTTAAATTTACCTTATCGTCCAGGACAGTATAGTTCATCTTAGGCATCTTGTCTTTCGTAGTTATGATTTTATTCGAGTCGATTATTTTTATGATTCTAGCTCTGATATCATCATAGTGCGACGTCTTATCCCCTAGCTCTTGCTTTACCTCTTTTACTATCTTGTCGTATTCGTCTTGATTTTTTTCGTAATGATATATGGCTACGTTTCCGTCGGGTAAATTTAAAGCCAAAGTTTTTAGATGAATGCCGTCAAGGTAGTTATTCATCATATATTCTATATCCTGCTCGTTAAAGCCGTTAAAAACATTATCCTCAAAATAAATACTCTGCGGATACTCTACCGTTTCTTTTATAAAGGCCTTTGGAGCGGTAGCGCAATAATATGCTCCAAGAATGTTTGTAATGATGATGTCGTAAGTGGGGATTAGAAATAGCGCGGCCGCTACTATGCCTCTGATCCAAATTTTATTAGTGTATTTTACGGTGATGACCATCACTATGGCGCTAACCGCCATATAAGGAATAACGTAAAAAAGTAAGATTATCATACCCATAGCGTATCCTTTTTAGTTGTCGGCAAAACGGAGACGGTACGTTTTGTCTCGTGCCTAAAATATGCGGGTCAATAAAACCCGCAAGTGTTTTAAATTTGACCGCTTCGCATCTTTTGCGAATCATTGATAAAATGATAGTGCCGTAAGGCTTAAGGCGGAGTTAAATTTGAGCTTCGGCAAGCGCTAGTAGTCAAATTTGACGCTTGTTTTATGAATTATAATATCGCAAATTTAACCTCGCAAGTTATTTTTTGTGATAAATTTGCTCCAAATTAGAACCTAAATTCAAAACAAAATTTAACCGCACCAAAGCTGCCCGCACATTTACCACAAAAGTAATCGGCCGTCAAATTCACTCATTTTATAAAATGAAACTAAAATTTCAAATCTAATTTAGATATTTTAAAAACAAATTTCGGTAATATTGCGTTAGGCAAAAATTTTATCCGAAAGGAGCTGTTATGAGCGGTATTGCTCTCATCGTCTGCTTCGTCATCGCGGTCGTCGTTATGATCGTGCTGATTTCTAAGTTCGGGGTTCACCCCTTTATAGCGATCATGCTCGTTTCGCTGGCTCTTGCCGTCGTCGCGAGTATTAAGCCGGTCGAAATCGAAGGCGTCGTCGCGGGCATCGACCTGGTCAAGGTTCCCGCGATCATCGGAGAGGGATTTAGCGGGATATTTAAAAGCATAGGCATCGTCATCATCCTGGGCGCGCTCATCGGTATGGCGCTGGAAAAGACGGGCGCGGCGCTAAAGCTAGCCGACATGGTCGTGCGCTGCGTAGGCGACAAGCGCCCTGAGCTAGCCATGCTCATCATGGGCTGGATCGTTGGTATCCCGGTCTTTTGCGATAGTGGCTTTGTGGTGCTAGATCCGATCCGCCGCGCGATAAAGGAAAAAATCGGCGCCAACCCCGTAGCTATGGCTGTCGCGCTTTCTTGCGGCCTATACACCTCGCACGTATTTATACCGCCGACGCCGGGCCCGATAGCAGCCGCTGGACTCGTGGGCGTAGGTCACAACCTGCTGCTAGTCATCGCCGTGGGCGCGGTTGTTTCGATACCGGTTCTCATCGCGGGCTATCTTTTTGCTAAAACTGTCGGCGCAAAAGTGAGCCTAAAAGAGGATCTGGCCGAAGTGGGCAAGAGCTACGACGAGATCATCAAAGAGCACGGCAAGCTGCCTTGCGCGTTTTTGAGCTTGGCGCCGATTTTTATGCCGATTTTGCTGATGGCTTTCGGTTCTCTTTTTAATATTTTAAATAAAAAAGGGTTTTTCGTCGCCTTCGTCGCTCCGGACATTTTAGAAAAAGATCCATCGGCGACGGCATGGTTCGTAAAGGTTATATTATTTATGGGAGATCCCGTAATTGCGCTTGGCGTGGGCGTGCTATTTGCCGTTATCTTGCTGGCCGAAACTGGCAAGCTTAATGAATTTAACCTCATGACCAACGAAACGCTAAAGATCGTGGGACCAATCCTTTTTATCACGGCTGCGGGCGGCGTGCTAGGCAATGTCATCGCTAAAGCCGGCTTTGTAGAGTATATGAAGGCAAACGCCCATCTCATCGGCACTGTGGGCATATTTTTTCCGTTTGTTATCTCGGCTATCATCAAGACCGCTCAGGGCAGCTCGACCGTGGCGCTTACGACGACGGCCTCTATCATGGGGCTTTTCACCGATAGCGGCTCGATGATGAGCGCGCTGGGGCTAACTAGCGAGATGGGTGCGGTGCTAACGGTGATGGCGATCGCTGCGGGCGCGATGACGGTTTCGCACGCTAACGATAGCTACTTCTGGGTCGTTACGAACTTTAGCAAGATGTCGCCTGAGCAGGGCTACAAGACCCAGACGATGCTTACCTTTATAATGGGTATCGTAGGTATGGCGACGGTTTGGGTTGCGTCGCTCGTGTTGCTGTAAATTTGACGGTTAAATTTAGGGATAGTTAAATTTGAGTGCGGTTTCGGTGAGGCAAGACTGCACTCTTTACGGTAGTAACGGTAAATTTTCAAATTTGTTCGCCCAGACCCGCATCTTGAAAATGTTGAATTTGATTTGGTTAAATTTAGCATTGCGCATTCAATTTAATCTTTCTTGTTAAGGGGGAAGGAGCTTGAATTACGGTCTACTTTGCAGCTCTCAAAGAGAGTGCAAGCACAAGACAAGCGTAGCGGACGCAAAAGAGCTCTCTTTCGTATCCGCTTTTCTCTTTTTATGGGAGAGGAAGGGGGTTTCTACTTACAAAGCGTCGCGGGCTTGGAGTCAAATTTGGCATTTATAAGCGTCGTGAGTTTAAACTAAATTTGATAAAATCAGACCGTAAAATTTAAGGCGAAGTGTTTTGAGATGATTTTTGGGGTTGCGCAGATAAAATTTAGCGTAGGCTGGACTTCTGCTTGCAGTTGCGAGTGCAACGAAGCAAAGATAGTACGCCGAGCTGAATTTTATCCAGCTCCGCTTCTTGCAAAGCAGTGAGCGAAGCGCAACTGAAAAAGCGCTCAAAAAACAAGCCTTGCCAAAAAGGAAAACAGATGAAAATTCTAATAGCAATCGATTCTTTTAAGGGCTCTTTGAGCTCCCTCGAGGCCGGCAACGCCGTAAAAGAGGGCATAGAAGCCTTAGCGGGTGAGACCGACGAGGTGGTGGTTAAGCCCATCGCAGACGGCGGCGAAGGTAGCGTGGTGGCACTAGCGGACGCGCTAGAGGGTGAGTTTATCGATGTCATCGTGCAAAATCCTCTCGGCGAAAAAATACCCGCCAGATACGCGCTAGCAGGCGAGCTGGGTATCCTCGAGATGGCGTCTTCCAGCGGTCTCATGCTGGTGGAAAAAGAGCGCCGAAACCCGATGAAAACGAGCACTTACGGCTTTGGGCAGATGATTTTGCATGCCATTAGCAAAGGCGCGCGTAAATTTATCGTCGGTATCGGCGGTAGCGCTACGAACGACGCGGGCACGGGCATGCTAAGCGCGCTTGGATACGAGTTTTTTGACGAAAACGGCGAGTTGCTCGAGGGTAAAGGTGAAAACCTCATAAAAATCACCAAAATTTCAAACAAAAACGTAGTTCCCGAGCTACAAGAGTGCGAATTCCTCGTTGCTTGCGACGTGGATAATCCGCTCTTTGGCAAAAACGGCGCGGCCTATGTCTACGGTCCGCAAAAAGGTGCGGACGAGCAGATGGTAAAGGACCTGGACGCTGGCCTCATTAGCTTTGCGAGTGCGACGAGCGAGCACTTTTCGAGCGAATTTTGGAACTTTAAGGGCGCGGGCGCGGCAGGCGGGCTAGGGTACGGGTTTGTGAGCTACCTAAACGCCAAACTAAAGCCCGGCATCGACATCATCATGGAGGAGATCCGCCTCGAAGAGGACGTGAAAAACGCCGATCTGATCATCACAGGCGAGGGGCGACTGGACTTTCAAAGCTCGATGGGCAAGACCCCGACAGGAGTGGCAAAGATCGCCAAAAAATACGGCAAACCCGTCATTGCGCTAGCCGGTAGCGTGTCGCCGTGCGCCGGCGGCTGTAACGAAAACGGCATCGATGCGTTTTTTAGCGTATTAAACGAGCCCGTGAGCCTAGAGGAAGCGATGGATAAGCAAACCGCGATGCGCAACCTAAAAATGACTGCCCAGCAGGCATTGAGGCTATATATGCTAGGGCATAAGGGGTAAATTTACGCTTTGTTACGGCGACGAGGCCAGCGAATTTATCGGTTTGTCGGCTTGAGCTTTTGCTTGCTCGGTATGATTAGCGAGCCTGAGTGAGGATTTTATAGTAAATTTGCCTTTTGCGCGGAGGTTTTACGGATTTTAAAATTTAGCGCATCGCTTTGCATTTTACCGCTCGGCACGGCAGTTTCGCGGATTTTTCAAATTTGACATCATGCTTTGTTGTTGCAAGTCCGTAAATTTATCTAGTAAAAACAAATTTTAGTTTGAGTTTTTGCCGTGCGGATTTTGCGCCGCACGGTTTATCAAATTTGCAAAAACTTAAAATTTAAAAACAAGCCAAAGCCCGAAAAACTGGCTTTGGTTGAGTTTGCTGCAGGTTTATTTTTCCTTCGCTTCGATCTCGATCTCTAGCTCGACCTTATCAGATAGTGTGATCTCGGAGGTGTCTAGCCCGATCTCAAAGAGCTTGCGTTTGGTCTCGCCCTCTAGGCTAAAGCCGATTTTTTCCTTGCCGTTTTTATCCGCCGTAAAGCCGCCGAGCTCAAATTTTAGCACCACGGGTTTAGTAACGCCGTGCATCGTTAGCGTGCCCACGACCTTGCCTTCTGTGTCGTTTTCTTTTTCAAATTTGACCATTTTGTAGGTGATTTTGTCAAATTTGGCCGCGTTGAAAAAATCCGCACTGCGTAGGTGCTCGTCGCGCTTGTCGTTTTGCGTATTTACCGAGGCGGTTTCGATGGTGGCCTCGAGCGCTTTTAGCTCTTTGGCGTCCTTGTCGTAGTCGATCACGGCGTCAAATTTGCCGAAATTTCCGTTGACTTTTGATATGCTTAGGTGCTTGATCTTAAAGCCGACGCTGCTGTGTGCCGGGTCGATCTCGTATACCGCGGCGTTTGCGAAGCTTGCTGCTAGTGCTGCTGCTAGCGAAAATTTGATGAGTTTTTTCATTTTTTCTCCTTGTGATTTAGGTTTGAAAGTGTATTTTAAAAAAGTAAATATATAACTTTTTCGCAATATTTTGAGAAAAGTTTGAGTTACTTATTCGCCGTCTGCTAATCGTGCATAAAAATAATCAGGCTAAATTTTAGCCCAAAATTTCCCCGACGAAAAACAGCGCCGACATCGCAAACGTGCAGAGTGCGACCACCTTTAACTGCCCGTCGAAGTCGCGACACTCCCTCACTTTTAAGACGAAAAAGAGATGCCGAATAAGCGGCGCAAAGCTCGCTATGTAGAGTAGTTTTACGCCCAAATCTCCGCGCAAAAGCGAGTAGCAAAGCATCAATCCTGCTCCGCCGGCGATCAGCGCGTAGTGGTAGCGCTTGGCCGCGCGCAGCCCGATACGCACGGGGATCGTGCGCTTGCCTTTGAGCGCGTCGTTTTGCACGTCGCGCATGTTGTTTAAATTTAGCACTGCCGTGCTTAGCATCCCGCACGCGCACGCAGGTAGCAGTAGCGCCGCATCAAGCGAGCGCGCGTATAAAAAGTATGAGCCAAGCACGCTAAGTAACCCGAAAAACAAAAACACGAAAACGTCGCCAAGCCCCTTATATCCGTACGCACCCGCCCCCACGGTGTAGCGGATCGCTGCGTATATCGACGCGCCGCCTAGCGCCAAAAACAGTAGCACGAGATAAAACCGCTCGCCGAATGCCAAAACGCTTAGCGCGAGGCTCGAAAATGCCGAAAGCAGTGCCGTAACGACGATGACGCGCTTCATCTGCTCGGCGCTCATCTGCCCAGTCTGGATCGCGCGGCGTGGCCCCAGCCTGCCATCATCGTCGGTGCCTTTCACCGCGTCGCCGTAGTCGTTAGCGTAGTCGCTGAGTACCTGAAACAGCAACGTCGTAAGCAGCGCCAGTGCGAAAATATCCGCTCTAAATACGCCCGCGCCGTATGCCGCACCGCTACCGAGCAGTACGCCCGAGACGCTAAGCGGTAGCGATCTAAGCCTTGCGGATGCGTAAAGAGCCTTTGTGGTTATCATTTTTTACCTTTTTTTGATTTTTTAGCGCCGAATTTGCGGCAAATTTGAGTTCAAATTTAGCACCCGAATGCAAAAAATAATATAAATTTGAGCTGGTTTGGAGGTAGAATTTGTAAATTTGACAGCGGCTATTGCCGTATTTAGAGTTTTAAGATTAGTTAAATTTGCCGCCAAAGCCGCTTGCGCTTAAATTTATCAAATTTCCACCATTTCTCGCCAAAACTCAATCGCCTTATCATCGCCTGCTTGGACGAATTTAGCGATTTCTTCCGCGCAAGGCAGGGCCTTTTTGCTTAGTCGCGCGATACCGATACTAGTAAGCGCTCTAAAAAATCTCTCGAAATCGCCCGCAACGCGCCTACCGCAAAGCTCTTCGTCCCCGAGCAGCCACGCATAAATCGCGCCGTCCGCGCAATCAAGCAAAAAAATCCACGGATCGCCCACGGCAAAAACTATCAAATTTGCAGGACGCGTATCGCCGTGCCACCATTTGCCGCCGTATTCGTCGGTGCTGTTTAAGCGCACTAGCTCGCTAGCGTAGTCGCCGCCGGTGCCAAAGCATACGTTGCAAACCTCAAATTCGCCAAAGTCAAATTTGCAAACTAGCCGCGAAAGCGCAAGCGGAAATTTGACGCCTAGAGCCTCTTGCGCATTTTCTAGCGCCCGCGTGGACGCGTCGGCATCGCTTTGTGCTAGCAGCCTCATGCCCGTTATGCCCTCTTGTTCCAGAGGTAGGCATATCTCGTCTAGCTCGCGAGCGATCTCATCTGGCTTTAAAAACATATTTTTCTCCGCTTTTAGTTTATCTGAGATTTTTTGTTTCGGTTTTTACGATTTCGCCGTTTTCGCCGTAAAATTTGGTAGTCGCCGTGCCCGCTTTTGCATCGGTTACGACCTCTTTTACGAGCTCGCCTTTTTCGTTAAATTCTTTTTGTATTTTAACCGCTTCGCTAAGCGGCTTGCCGATCGTTTGGCGCTGGTCTATCACGCTTTTTAGCTTGCCGCTCGGGTAGAAAAACTCAAAATACGCAGACTCGCCGCCTATCTGGTATGCGCGGCTGTGCAGGCGCCCGCTCTCGTCGTATTTTTCAAAAGTCGTTTCCTTTTTACCCGTTTGGACGCTGGTAAATTCTTTATATGATGGCTTGCCGTATCTGCGGTATTCGGCTATGTTGTTTTCGACGAAAAAGCCTAAATTTGCGTCGAAGCGTTTGGTTTTTCGGTATAGTTTTAGCGCCTCGCCCGCGTCAAAAAGTTCTAGTAGCTCCTTTTCTAGTCCGCCCCACAGACATCTCTCGGCCGTGAACGCAGGCGCGTCTCGGTGCTCTTTTGAGTAGACCTCTAGCAGCACCCAGCGCTCGTTTTTGCGGACGACGAACGAGATTTTTAGCTTTGTGGAGGGGTCGTCCGGGATCTTGTGCTTGTACTTCTCGTCCGCTTCGTCGATGACGTAGCGATTTAGCTGTGCGCCGCTCGCGTCTAGCTAGGTGACGTAGAGTCTGTTGCGTATTTTGCCGTTTGCGTCCTTTTCGCCGTTGCGCAGGTCGTACTTAAAAAATATCTCATAAGTTGCGATTAGCTCGTCTTTTTGCTGCTGAGGCATGCAGTTGCCGCCTGCTTGCAGCGAGGTCGCGCAGGTCAAAACGATAAAAAGCTTTAACAAATTTTTCATCTATCTCCTTATGGCTGACAAATTTCGCGCTTATTTGTGCGGTCAAATTTGACTTTCGTTTATGTCGTTTTTGCCGCGATTTTTACCTTGCCTGCGCCGCCTGAGCGCGTTAGCCTTTTATTTTAAAATCGCAAAGCCGATACCGACTTTATCGGTGTGGCGGTTGTAGTCGATGAGGCTCTCGCCGTATCCCGTGAAGTACTTCACGTAGCCGTAAACGCCGCTCTTGCCAAACGGAAACAGCCAACCAAGCTCGCCCGCGCCGCGGTTTGTTTTGTCAAAATGCAGGTTGTTGCGCACCATCGCCGTAAAAACGTGGCCGCGGTAAGGCAGAGCGAAATTTATATCCATATTGCCGAGGTATTTTTCGATGTCGGGGTTATCGTCGCTACCCTTGCTCTCTGGTATGCGCGCCCACGCTCGCGGAATCACGACGAGGCTACCGGCGTAAAGTTTGGCCTCGAGATAGACGCGGTTCCACGAGCGCGACTTCTCGCCGCCCTGGCCGTTACTCTCGTGCAAAAGTCCAGCGCGTAGATAGTCAAGACTCGGTAGCGCCTCAAATCTCATCGGGACGGTCACAAAAATCTCGGGGCGATAGTTGGTCTCGCGAAACGGCGTAGAGCTCTTAGCCGTCTGCCACCACGAGCTTTGCGAGTAGCCTGCCGAGATCGTTTCGTTCATGTCAAACACGTCGTAAAATAGCGGCTTTTGCAAGCTGATTTGAAAAGCAGTCTCAAATCTACGCCTACCCTCAACGTCGTTAAAGGCGTATGTAGCTGGCAGGAGGTAGTTTAGATGGTGCATTTTTAAGCCCAAAATTTCATCCACGTCGTATGCCTCGCCGCTCTCAAATTTAGCTCCAGGGCGCTCTTTTGAAGCGATCTTTTGCTCCTCCACGGGTGCGTCTGCTACACTATCTGACGGCGCGATCACGGAGCGCTCCATAGCGGCAGTTTCGCCGTCCTCGTCCGTAAATATCGCCTTTTTAGCCGCTAGTTTATAAAGCTGAAGGGCTCTTGTTTTGTCGCCTTCATGCTCGAGCTTTGCGGCGGCTTCGTAGAGGCGCTTGGCTTCGTCTTTAGCGGTCGGTTCGGTCAAATTTTCAGCTGCATTTTCGGACTGGCCGGCTAAATTTTGCTTCGCCGTTGCAGACTCGCTGGCTGCTGCGAAATTTAACAAAATCGCCAGTAAAACGATAATTTTTTTCATATTTTTCCTTCTTTTAAAGCTTGTTCGTAATCGGCTTGGTAGTTGATGTTAAAAAACTCATCCGCGTTTGCGAATTTTACGATCTTGCAGCGGCAGCGGTCGCGCAAAAGCCCGATCTTGTGCTCGCCCGCGACAAAAAGCTCGCCCGCGGCGTTTGCTAAATCCCCGCTAAAAAACCCGCAAAGCGAGTGCGTATGCGACTCGTCCGCAGCGATGACCATATCGTATTCGCCGGCAAATTTATATAGTTCTCGCACGCACTCTTCGCTAACAAAGGGCATGTCGGCGGGAACGATAAATACGCTTTCGTTTGGGAAATTTCTAAGGATACTATAAAGCGCTAGCATCGGAGAAAAGGCGTCAGGGCTTAAATTTGCCGTATCTTGCACGGAAATTTGAGCGGAGTTTGCCTCTGTGCCATCTTTGTCGCTCGCCTCGGTCAAATTTGACCGCGAGAATTCTTTCGGACTGGCGTCTTTGATGAGCGGTAGTGGTGGGTCGAATTTGTCAAATTTAGAGCTAACGAATACGCGATCGAAAATCCGCCCGAATTTATGCGCTCCGTAGTGCGTGAGCGTCGCAAATCCGCCAAAAGGCAGCAGCGTTTTATCGCGGCCCATTCGCGAGCTTTTGCCGCCGGCAAGGATAACGCATGTTTTCATTTTTTTCCTTAAATTTAAGTGCGGTATAATAGCATAAATTTGTTTTAAGCGAGCGGTTAAACTCGCCCAGACTAATTAAAATTATTTATCGCTGATGATTTTTCTAACCGCTAAAGCCGCTAAATTTAGCCCAAAACACGCCGTTACGCCCATGAAGCTGCCCAGTTTCACGCATCTTGGCAACTCGGTCGAAAACACGACGTCAAATTTGCCTTTAAAGCCTGCTTTTTTAAGCTCGGTGCGTATTTTTTTAGCAAACGGATCGTTGCAGGTTTGCCAGACGGAGGCGACCTTGATCTGCGTCGGATCGATGCGTTTTGCGCCGCCCATCGAGCTGATAAGCTTTTCGTGCGTTTTTAGCGCGAGCGCGATCTTGGCGGGTACATCGTCGATAGCGTCGATCACGAGATCAAAGGACGAGAAATCAAAATTTGCGATAAATTCGGGCGTCATTAGCTCTTGCAGCGCCGTTACGCACTCGTATCTTTTGGCAAATTCGCCGACCTTAACGGCTCCGACCGCTTCGCTGTAAATTTGACGGTTTTGATTGGTTATATCAAAAATATCCTTGTCGATGACGGTGATTTTACCCACACCCGCGCGAGCTAGCGCATCCGCACAGACTCCGCCCACGCCGCCAACGCCGCAGATTAGGACGTTTGCGTTTTGAAGCTTTTTAAAATCATCGCCAAACAGCCAGCGAGACCTCGTAAATCGGTCGTTCTGATCCAAAATCACCTCGCTCAAATTTGATCCTTTAGCGCGGTTTTTAGGCCCTGCAAGCTCGCGTGCGCGGTCATATCTAGCATGATCGGGGTGAGCGAGGCGAAACTCTCGCTAAGCACGCTGATATCGGACTCGCCGTTTTGCTCGTAGTCTAAATTCGACGGCTGTCCGAGCCAGTAGTACTCGACGCCGCGCGGGTTGCGGTGGAGCATCGCGTGCGTGGCGTAGCTGCGTCTGCCTGCGGGCACGATGCGGTAGCCTCTAAATTCGCGGGCGGAGACGGCGGGGATATTTACGTTTAAAAACTGGCGCGGCGGTAGGGAAATTTTGCCGTTTAGTACGCGCGGAACGATAAATTTGACGGCTTGTCGAGCGAGCGAAAAGCCGAGTTTTTCGATACTATCGTTTTTATAAAACTGCGAAAACGCGATGCTAGGCACGCCCTGCAAAACGCCCTCCATAGCCGCTCCGCACGTACCCGAGTAGGTGATGTCCTCGCCCACATTGGCGCCGTGGTTTATGCCGCTGATTACGAGGTCGGGTAGTTTTTTGTAAAGCGCATGAAGCGCGAGATAGACGCAGTCTGCGGGCGTGGCGTCGTCGAGTTTGTAAAAGTCGTCGTCAAGCTTGATAAAGCGAAGAGGTCTAGTGAGCGTAAGAGAGTGCGCGCAGGCTGATTTTTCGGTACTCGGCGCTACGATCGTAACGCGCGTATCGGGTAGCTCCCTCAGTGCGCTAGCTAAAGCGTGCAGGCCGCTAGCCTCGAATCCGTCGTCGTTTGTAATTAAAATTTCTTTCAAATTTATTCCTTTTTATCACGATTAACGCAAATTTGACGAGCCCATAGCTTTCAAATTTTTAAAGAAATGATTTTAGCACAGCTTTTATTATTTAAATTTAAAGTTTTGGCCTATGTTGGATATTGTTTACTTTGTATTTTAGTTTTTAAATTTTATTCAAATTTAAGATAGTAAATATATTATATTATATAATAGCGAAATAGATTGAAATCAATCATAATAAATTGATAACAACTACTGTTATATTTACACAGTATAAAAATAAGCTTAAGATTTAATTTTAATTATATTAGGAAAATAAATGAGAGTTTAAGCGAACTAATAATAAAATACCGGCTTATAAATAAAGTTAAGTTTTATTTAAATTTATAATGGAGGTTAGAAAGCCCGTCATGGAAAACACGAAGAAAAAAGCATCCATCTGGGTCATTCTTTTGTTGCTATCGTTTGGAGTGGTTATCGGTCACGGACTATACACTTTTTACTATGCCAAGGGATTTTCATACTTTAGTCCGGATCCCGCAGCCTGTAAAAACTGTCACGTGATGAATCAAGTCTACGAAAGCTGGTCAAGAGGCGGACACCAAAACGTTGCGACCTGTAACGACTGTCATTTGCCGCATGATTTTATAGGATATTGGATCATGAAGGCTCAAAGCGGCCTAGGACACGCGTATGCCGTTACTTTTAAAGACAATCCTTATGCATTTACCGCAAACGAAAAAACAAAAAGAGTCGTTCAGGAAAACTGCATGGACTGCCATAAAGAATACGTCTCAAACGTTATAGATCCGCGCGCCATAGGAGCGGCAAAACCGTTTGACAAAAATCTCAAAGAGCATCAAGGCAATTCTAGCGAGCCTTTAAGATGTATATCTTGCCACCGCGAAGCGGGACATGCGCATAACTTTTAAAATTTAACAGGAGGATAAAATGAAAAACAAAGTGTTGTATGTAGCTACTTTCTTAGTGGCTGTCGTACTCGGTGCGGCTATGTTCGCGCTTTTTACGGATATCGGCGCTAAAAAAGCCGAAGAAAAGATGTATCCGCTAATGCTCAATAAAGTAAGCGAACTTGAGCCTGATTTTGAAAAATGGGGCGCAAATTTCCCAAATCAGCTAGATGCTTACAAAAAAATGGAGCATAAAAGCGACGCAAATCCAAAAGGAAGCGAATTTGTAGAAACGGCTTTCGGCGGCGATTTACCTTATAGTAAGATTATTCGCTGGCCTGCGGCTACGGTGTTTTGGAACGGTTATGCGTTCGGCGTGGATTACAGCAAACCGCGAACCCACTACTATAGCCAGATAGATCAGATCGAGACCAAAAGAAACGACAAAGAGTTTTTAAACTCTCACGGACTTCCAGCGTTTAAAGGCCAACCGGGCGCTTGCGTAAACTGCCACACCGGCTATCTAACCGCGCTTCAGCTAGATCCAGACTACAAACTAACCGAAGATCCGACTCCGGCAGCTAGCTTACCTATGCCTTTCTTCGACGTAATGCCTAAAGAAGAAGGCCAGAAGAGAAAAGCGGCTTGGACGAAGATGAACTCTATTCCGTATTTTGACGTCATGAAAAAAATCGCGGCTAAACACGGCGAGAGTATCCACGGGTCGCATCTAGGCAGCACCTGTGCGGACTGCCACCACCCGGACGATATGAGCCTAAGAGTAACAAGACCGGGATTTGTAAATGCGATGGTGGGACGCGGCTACGAAGCTGACGCTAAAAGCGGCATAAAAGCTACTAGAGCGGAGATGAGAAACTACGTTTGTATGCAGTGCCACGTCGAGTATTATTTCGGTAAAGACCAAACCCTAACTTTCCCTTGGACTTTCTGGAAAAAAGACCAGCCGTTTAAGATCGAAAATTTCGACCAGTATTACGACGATCAGTTGGCCAAAGAGGATGGATTTAAATTTGACTACATCCATAAAGATACCGGCGCTAAAATTATCAAGATGCAGCACTCAGAGTCTGAGCTAAGCTCAACCGGTATCCACGGAAGAAGCGGCGTAACGTGCGCAGACTGCCACATGCCGTATAAACGCGCCGGAGCTCAAAAGATCACCGAGCATGAAATTTTAACTCCGCTTGCCGATATAAACGCGGCTTGCAAAACTTGCCACCCGCAAAGCGAACAAGTGCTAAAAGATAGAATTTCATTCGTACAAAATCGCCACGCTTACGAGCTAAGAAACTGCGAAAATGCGCTACTTTCTTTGATCCAGGACATAAAAACGGCCAGAGCCGAGCTAGCTAAGCATGAGAAATTTGCTTCGATCGCCGATGAAAAAGAGAGAAAAGAAGCTATCAGTAAGGCTCTTGAAAAGACTCTTTACTTGCACCGCAAAACTCACATCCGCTGGGACTTCGCATTTAGCGAAAACAGCTACGGCTTCCACGGAGACGAAGAGTCGGCTAGGATCCTAGGTCAATGTAAAGAATTTGCTCGCCAAGGACAAACCGAGCTAGTTAACGAGCTTGCGCCTTATGGTATCAGCATCAAGCTAACCCAGGAAGCTACCCCGGTTCCTGCGCCTGCTTCTTTAGGACATAAATATCCTATCGGCGTAGCGCCTACCGAAGCTATGAAAAAAGCCGACGAAGACGTTAAGAACCTAAATTTTAAATAAACCCCAAAACCCAAGGCCTGCGGGCTTTGGGTTTTTTAAATTTACGCATTTTCTTTCAAATTTCAAAATCCGAATTTACTTATAAATTTAAATTTTATTGTTTATTTAGCCGTTTTAGGCGATAATCTTCATCAAATTTAAAGGAGAAAATATGCTTAAAAAATTTATTTTTGCTGCTCTTGCGGCGAGTTTGGTTTTCGGTGCGCAAGATCTTGCGATCAAAGCAAAACCTGCGTCAAGCATCGAGGAAACTTCGAAAGAGGAATTTGATGAATCGCAAGCGCGCGTAGATGAGTGCATGCAAAAAGATAGCTCGACTGCAGGCATGATACAGTGCATAGACGCCGAATTTGCTATCCAAGATAAACTCCTAAATCAAAACTACAAAAAAGCCATGAGCGTGCTAAACGACGAAAATAAAAAGAAGCTAAAAGATATCCAACGTAAATGGGTGGCTTATAAAGAGGCTAAATGTCCGTTTGTGCCGCCTATGGGTACGCTTTATGCCGTAACGGCCGCTGATTGTTACCTGCAGATGACTAAGGAGCGCGCAAGAGAGCTTGCAAGCTTAGCCGAGGACTTTGAGGGCAATCAGTGAAGCTACTCGTCTCTTGTTTAGAGGCTTCTGCAAATTTGCACTTCGAACAGGTTTTAGAGCATCTGCCAAAGTGCGAACTAAAGGGCATTTTTGACGAAAAATTCGGCGAGCCTTTTATGCGAAGCTCGGAGTTTTCCGCGATGGGCTTTGTGGAGGTTTTGCCGCTTTATTTTAAGGCAAAACGCGCGATAAAAGAGATGACTCGCCTAGCCGCGCAGTGCGACGCCGTGCTACTCATCGATAGCCCCGCCTTTAACCTGCCGCTAGCTAAAGCGATCAAAGAGGCCGGTATCAAAACGCCCGTTACCTACTACATCTTGCCGCAAGTGTGGGCGTGGAAGGCCGGGCGCGTGGCGAAGGTCGAGGCTTACTGCGATCATTTGGCTTCGATTTTGCCGTTTGACGGGATGTACTATAACCGCTCGCGCTACGTCGGACATCCGCTGCTTGACGAGCTGCGAGTGCGAAAAAACGAGCTTTTGCAAAGCGGCAAGATCGCTTTTATGCCCGGATCCCGCCGTGCCGAAATTTCGCGTCTGATGCCGATTTTTCGCGAAGTGGCGAGCCAGATAAAAGGCAAAGAAAAACTGCTCGTCGTACCGTCATTTTTAGCAAACGAAATGCAAATTTACGGCGATGTTAGCGACTTTAGCGTGGTTACGGACGCACCGCGCGCGCTTTTGCAAAGCGAGTTTGCCTTCATCTGCTCAGGTACCGCGACGCTGCAGGCCGCGCTCGTGGGCACGCCGTTCGTGCTAGCTTATAAAGCTAAAGCAATCGACATAATGATCGCGCGGATGTTTGTGAAGCTACGCCACATCGGGCTTGCAAATATAATGTTTGATTTTATGGGCGAAGAGGCGCTGCACGAGGAGCTACTGCAAGAGGAAGTAACGCCCGGCAATCTAATAAAAGCCTACGAGAGCTGCGATAAAGAGAAATTTATCAAAGGCTGCGAGAAGCTACGAAAGTACTTAAAACACGGCTCTGCGGCTAGCGTAGCGCAAATTTTAATAACAAACAAAGGATGAAAAATGACCGAACCGATGACGCTTTTCGGATATGAAAAAATCACGAACGAACTAAAAAATCTAAAGACCGTCGAGCGCCCAAATATCGTCGAGGAGATCGACATCGCGCGTAGCCACGGCGACCTAAAAGAAAACGCCGAATACCACGCCGCACGCGAAAAACAAGCGTTTATTGAGAGCCGTATAGCCGAGCTTAGCGACATAGTAAGCCGCGCCAAGGTAATCGACCCCGCAGAATACGAGCACGATAAAGTAAAATTCGGCTCCACGGTCGTCATCATGGACGTAGAAACCGAGCTGGAAAAGACCTATACGCTAGTCGGTACGCCAGAGAGCAACCTAGAGCGCGGACTCATCTCGATAAACTCGCCTCTAGCCAAGCAGCTAATCGGCAAGAGCGAGGGCGACGAGGTCGCGCTAAATTTGCCAAACGGCAGAAGCGACGTCGAGATCGTATCCGTTAGCTACAAACCGATCAAATTTTAGAGCCGATGAGCGCGTTTAAAACCGTTAAATTTACGAGCTCGGCCGGTAAATTTGAGCCATTAAATTTAACTACGGCGCTTGTAAAATTTGAAATATTTAGCCGCAAATTCGGCGCCACAAAAAGTAAAATTTGATGCCTGAGCAAATCGTCGTAAAAAGCGGCGCGATCTTTATCGCCGACTCGCACGAAAATGAAAATCGCGAAAGTTTTTGGCATTTTTTGTGCGCGTTAAAAAGCGGTGAGATAAAGACACCGCAGCTGTTTTTGATGGGCGATATGTTTGATTTTTTGGCTAGCGAGTGCGAGTTTTTCGTCAAATTTTACGAGCGATATATTCACACGATCGACGAGCTGGGAGAGGAAATGGAAATTTATTATTTCGAGGGAAATCACGATTTTAACCTCGCGCCTCTGTTTAAAAACGTCAAAGCCTATCCGATCGGCGCTCAGCCGGTTAAATTTGCCTCGGAGTGCGGGCATAGCGTGCTTATCGCGCACGGGGATATATTTTTGCCTTTCGTTTCGAAATACGCTTTGAGATTTTTACGCGTCAAATTTTTTTTAAAAACAATGAATTTTTTCGATAAATTTTTAAATTTTAGACTCTCGAAACGAATTTTAAATAAGCTTAAACAAAAAATTTTAGATTATAAAATACCGAATTTTAAGAATTTAGTCGAGGCAAAAATGCGCCGATATAACGCATTTTACCAGGCTGACGTCGTCATCGAGGGGCACTATCACCAAGGTGAACAGTACACGATAGGTAAACAAAAATATATAAATATTCCATCTTTTGCATGCGAGCAAAGCTATTTTGTAGTAGAATACGACCAAAATATCAAGTTTGCTCGAAAGAGCGTAAAGGTTTAAAATGCTTAACAACGGCACATTAAAAACCGGTTCAAATGAGATGGAGCTTGTTGATTTTCGTATCTTTAAGCAGTCGGGAGACAATGTATATGAGGGCATATACGGCGTCAACGTCGCTAAGGTACGCGAGATCATTAAGATGCCAAATTTAACCGAGCTTCCCGGAGTACCCGAGTATATCGAGGGGATTTTTGATCTGCGCGGCGTCGTGATACCTGTCATAAATTTAGCCAAATGGATGCAGATAAACGAGCCTAAGGGTGGAGCTATCAAGCCTCGCGTCATCATTGCCGAATTTAGCGGTATATTGATAGGCTTTATCGTCCACGAGGCAAAGCGAATCAGGCGCATAAGCTGGGCGGATATCGAAGCTGCGACTTTTGCCTCAAACGCCGGAACGCTAGATAAAGGCAAGATAACAGGCGTAACTCGCATCGAAAACGACGAAGTTTTACTTATACTCGATCTTGAAAGCGTCGTCGAAGAGCTTGGCATTTATAGCCCGAAAATGGAAGTAGAGATCGATCAAAGTAAGCTTTTAAGCGGTTTAGCACTAGTGCTAGACGATAGCTCGACGGCAAGAAAACTAGTAAAAGATATGCTAGAAAAAATGGGACTAAAAGTAGTCGAAGCAAAAGATGGCATAGAGGGGCTTGCTAGGATGGAGGATCTTTACGAGATGTACGGCGATAAGCTAAGCAATTTTTTAAGGGTCATATTAAGCGATATAGAGATGCCTCAGATGGACGGATACCGCTTTGCATCGACGATAAAAGAC
The DNA here is from genome assembly GCA_937965895.1 of uncultured Campylobacter sp. GTDB lineage: Bacteria > Campylobacterota > Campylobacteria > Campylobacterales > Campylobacteraceae > Campylobacter_A. Next base: position 1,197 of record CALCKS010000307.1, on the reverse strand, counting down.
GATCCGAGATATACGGGAATTCCTATCATATTTAACTCTTCTTTAAGCAACGACTATAGCGAAGCTCAAAGCAGAGAGGCCGGAGCCGCAGCATATCTAACCAAATTTGACGCATCGCTATTTTATAACGAAGTGCTTCGCGTGATCGAAGCGCATAAGAAATAAGGGGGAAAATCATGGATGATATGAGAGAAATAATGGAAGACTTCCTGGTTGAAGCCTTCGAACTAGTAGAACAAATAGACCATGACCTTATAGAACTTGAGTCAAATCCCGAAGATTTAGAGCTTTTAAATAGAATTTTCCGCGTTGCGCATACGGTCAAGGGGTCATCAAGCTTTTTAAATTTCGATATTCTTACTAAGCTTACCCACCATATGGAAGACGTACTAAACAAAGCCCGCCGCAACGAACTAAAGATAACGCCTGATATTATGGACGTGGTGCTGGAGTCTGTGGATATGATGAAGGGACTTTTACACGGTATCAGAGATAGCGGCAACGATACGGATGTGGGCATAGAGATAGAAGATATATGCAAAAGACTAACCGCGATATCCGAAGGCGAAGCCCCGAGCGCGGCCGTTAGCGAGCCTGCTCCCGCAACGCCAGAGCCTGTGGTAGAGACGCCAAAAGAGCCTGAGCCCGAACCCGTTAGCGATGAGAATTTATCAAATTTAAGCGACGACGAAGTCGAAGCCGAGATAGAAAGACTGCTGAAAGTAAGAAAGGCTGAAGATCAGGCAAGACGGGCCCAAAAAGCAGCAGCAGGCGAAGCGCCAAAACCTGCCGCACCTCAAGCTTCTGCACCGTCAAATTCAGCTCCGGCTCCAAAATCCGCTCCCGCAAAGCCTGCCGATAAAAAAGAGGAGAAAAAAGTTCCCGCAACCGGAGGCGGAGGAAGTACGGACGAGCAGACTATACGCGTCGAGGTTAAGCGCCTAGATCATCTGATGAACCTTATCGGCGAGCTGGTGCTTGGCAAAAACAGACTGCTTAAAATTTACGACGACGTCGAGGAGAGATATGAAGGCGAGAAATTCCTTGAGGAACTAAATCAAGTCGTATCTAGCCTAAGCCTAGTGACCACCGACATACAGCTAGCCGTTATGAAAACGAGGATGCTGCCTATTGCAAAGGTATTTAATAAATTTCCTCGCATGATCCGCGATCTAAGCCGCGAGCTAAATAAGCAAA
>CALCKS010000306.1 GCA_937965895.1 uncultured Campylobacter sp. | reverse complement strand
CGGAACCGGCGTTAGGCAGTTTCAGGATACGACGTTTTTCTTGCAGGGTAAAAAGCCAAACGGCACGAGCTTTACGAGTAAATTTAAGATGACTTCGGACGCTTCGATAAACGACCTGTTAGAAAAAATCGGCACCGAATACGGCAACACTCCTACTAATAAAGTCGTCGAAGTAACGATAAACAATCAAGGCCAAATCAACGTAAAAGACCTAAGCAAGGGCAATCAGGTTATCGATTTTCATATGATAGCGGCGACGAAAAAAGTGGCAAATGCAGATGCTCTAGCGGGCGGTATAGCAGGAGCATCTAGTGCGTTTGATACGATAGATAGCCTAACTAGCGGCGCAAATCCGCTCGAAGCTATGGTGCAGGCAAACCCAGACGACTATGAAATCACTGAATTTGTTAAGAGCAAATATGAAGACTTAGACGGCGCCGTTACAAACGCTTACGACTACGACAAGATAAACTTTAAACAAGAGGGCAGAAACCTAATAGGCACTGTATCGCAAGTAGAGCGCGGTAGCGGTAAATTTGCCGACGATAACACGACGCTAAGCCAAGTCGTGGGCTCAAAAGAGCTATATCCTGGCGAAAGAGACAAATATGATATAAACGACCAAGCCTTAAAAATGCAGATCAAATCTAAAAGTGGCGGAGATTATAAAGTGGACGTGATTTTCGGTAGCGCCGTACCGCCTGCAACATCAGGCGATGCTCGGGTAAGCATAACAAGGCCTGACGGCACCACATATACGACCGAGGTTTGGGATAGTTTTTACAACGACACCACAAACCCGCCGACCACCGAGGGTAGAGAAACGCAGTCAAAAAATATGACTTTTAGGCAGCTAAACGACATCATCGGTATGGTAGCTAGTGACAATGTTCCTGCGGGCGCCGGCGGTAGTGCCCAGGCTGATTATGTCGCCTACAAGCAAGCTATAGCAAAATCGCAAGGTAGCGTAGAGGCAAATATGGATCACCGCGGCCGCATAAAAGTAACCGATAAGCAAAACGCCGTAACTCCGATAAAAGTCGGAATTTATGACGAGGTAAATTCCGATCAGTTTTACGGAGATAGCACCGGTGCGACGCCTGCAACCATGCAAGGAGACGGTTCACTATGGAACTTTTCCGCAAACAACGGTATCGAGATAGATAGCCCGAGCGTGGATATTTTTGATGACCTGGATAGGATGATAGAGGCTGTAAGAAGCGGTCAGTACCGCGCCGATAGCGATGGCGAGCATCCGCGAAACTCCGGTATCCAGGGCGCGATCGAGAGACTAGATCATATCGCCGATCACGTAAACAAAATCCGCACTAAAGTTGGAAATCAAACAAATACCCTAATACAGACCAACACGCAGGCTAGCGTCATGGAGGTAAACGTAAAAACCGTCAAGGCCGATATCACAAACGCAGACCACGTCGAGACCTATATGAACCTCATGCAAAAAATGATGTCGTATCAGGCGATGCTGCAGTCCGTGGCTAAGATAAACCAGCTTTCGTTATTAAACTATATGTAAAAACTCGCTATAATCTACCGTTTTATTAAAGTTTCGTTATCAAAGCGGGCGGAGCGAAAATGGGGTCAAATTTGATAAATTTGGCTCCGTGATTCGTCCTCCCGCAAATTTAAATTTACCGAATTTAAAGGACGCGCCATTTTAAGAGAATCGGTTTTAGTTATAGTCGTTTGTTTTTTGATATTTTTTGGGATCGCTACCATCGCACCCGCGGCAAATTTCGTCGGGAGCTTCGGCAACGCGATCGGGCTTTGGAATTTCAAGCTTTTTGGCTTTATAGCTTACGTTTATCCGTTTGTTTTTATATTTTTTGCGTATTATATTTACAAATATTTTGACGGCTTTGGCGCAAAATTCGCCCAAACCGCACTCGGAGTGGCGCTGCTTTTTTTGGCGTTTTTGATGTTTCAATCAGGTGCGGACGCTAGCTACGGCGGACTGGTCGCAAACAGCATAAATGATGCACTAAAAGACGTCGCCGGCGTGATAGGCATGTGGGTTTTTATCTTGATGCTTTTTGTGCTTAGCTTTGGTCTCATCGCACAGGATAACATCATAGCTATCCTAAAAAAGGCTTTCGTTGAGCCCAGCTCCAATGAGGATAAATTTGAAAATATGGGTGAGGTTAAACCAAAATCGCAAAAAAAACCTAGACAAATCAAAAAGCCTAAAGCTCAAAGCGAGTCAAATTTGATCGAGGAAAACGGCAAAGAGCTAGAGGACGTAGACGAGCCGGACGATGAAGACGATGCGCAGGATGAAAGCGAGTCAAATTTAGAAGAAAAAAGCACTGTTACGATAAACGGCGTCGAGATCTTAAACGAAGTCGCCGAAAATAAAAAACTGCTTGAACAAATGGAAAAAGGCAAGGTCGAAAAACCTAAGGATTTTGCGTTGCCGCCGCTTAAATTTTTAGCCGATCCGCCTAAAAGATCAAACAGCGTAAACGAAGCCGAAATCGATCAAAAAATCTCCGATCTACTCGATAAACTGCGCAAATTTAAAATAGACGGCGACGTCGTGCGAACATATACGGGTCCGATCGTTACGACGTTTGAGTTTCGTCAGGCGCCGCATATCAAGGTGAGTAAAATTTTAACCCTGCAAGACGACCTCGCGATGGCTCTGCGCGCTCAGACTATCCGCATCCAGGCGCCGATACCGGGCAAAGACGTCGTAGGCATCGAGGTTCCGAACAAAAACATCGAGACCGTATACCTAAAGGAAATTTTAGATAGCGAAGTCTTTAAAAATTCGAGCAGTCCGCTAACTATCGCGCTAGGCAAGGATATCGTCGGCGCGCCTTTTATCACTGATCTAAAAAAGCTGCCTCACCTGTTAATCGCTGGCACGACGGGATCTGGCAAGAGCGTAGGTATAAATGCAATGCTGCTAAGTTTGCTATATCGCAACAGCCCGCAGACGCTACGCCTGATGATGATAGATCCAAAGATGCTGGAATTTAGCATCTACAACGACATCCCGCACCTGCTAACTCCGGTCATCACGCAGGCTAAGCAGGCCATCACTGCGCTATCAAATATGGTCGCCGAGATGGAGCGCCGCTATAAAATAATGAGCCATACGCGTACCAAAAACATCGAAAGCTACAACGAAAAAATGAAAGAGGAGGGCGGCGAGCAGTTCCCGTATATCGTCGTGATCATCGATGAGCTGGCCGATCTCATGATGACTAGCGGCAAGGACGTGGAGCTATACATCGGACGTCTAGCTCAGATGGCCAGAGCTAGCGGCATACATCTCATCGTGGCCACCCAGCGCCCTAGCGTGGACGTCGTGACGGGGCTCATAAAGGCAAATTTGCCTAGCCGCATCAGCTACCGCGTCGGCCAGCGTATCGATAGTAAGGTAATCCTAGATCAAATGGGCGCGGAGAGCTTGCTGGGACGCGGCGATATGCTGTTTACCCCTCCTGGAAGCCCCGGCGTCATTAGGCTACACGCACCGTTTGCTAGCGAAAAAGAGATCGATACGATAGTAAATTTCCTAAAAGCGCAGCAAGAAGTGGTCTACGACGAGAGATTTTTAGCCGAGGATGGCGCTAGTGGCGGAGCTGGAGCAGGCTCCGGCGCGGTAGCTGGCGAGCTAGACGAACTATATGAAGAGGCCAAAGAGATCGTGCTAAGCGAGCAAAAAACATCAATCAGCTACCTCCAAAGACGCCTAAAAATCGGCTACAACCGTGCAGCTACGATCATCGAACAGATGGAGCAAATGGGCGTGCTAAGTCCGATGAATGCAAAAGGACAGAGGGATATTTTGTAAATTTGCCCGCACAAAGAAGACTAAAATTTGCGAAAAGACGTCAAAATCTTAGCCATAACTTTTATGGTTATTTTGTCTATAGTTGCGTCCGTGACGGCTTTTGTGTATCTTAAAAATTAATGCCAAAGAATTGGGTAAAATAAAAATCCACGTCGTATTTCATATCAAAGGATGTAAAAAGGTAAATTTATTAAACTAAATTCTGTTTGTTTAGAGTAAATTTAATAAATTTAGTATCAACGATACCAAACAAAATTGAGTTTACCAATGAATTTTTAAAGGGTTGAATTTGGAAAAACTAAAAGAAAATTTAGAAATCGATATTGAAAATTTAAAATTCCAAAATGATGAAAATTTAGAAAAAGAGCTTTTAGAAAAATATAATATTAAGCTTGATAGTGATGAAAGCGTGTTTTATAAATTTACTTGTCACTCTAAATTTTGGCTTTTTGTTGAGTTTTTATCTTGTTTAATTGTCGGTATTGGTTGTTGTATAGCTATTGTTACCGAAACGATATTTTATAAAATTTGTTGTTCATTATTGTTGATTTATATTTTATTCAGTGTGTTGCCACGCACTATAAAAAATTTTATAAATACAGGGTTTTACATAACGGATAAAAAATTGATTGCTTTTAACGGCGAAAGTTTTTTGTTGGAAAGTTTATATTTTAAAGATTGTGGTCATAAACGCGGATATTATGGTATTGATTTGTATGAAAATTCGACATTTATTTTATGTGTATATGATACAACCAATGGATTTGACAATTTGCTTGCATTGCTACACAAATTAACTAGTAACGATATTATTTTGCAGTTTAAAACAAATAATGATAAACGAATTTCAATAGAAAAAACAAAATTAAAATTAATAAACAACTAATTTTAAAGGAGTAAAAAATGGTAGGCATAAATTTAGCAGTCAAGAATAACGACTCTAATTATACTGAAGAAAGATTTCTTGCAGATAAAAACTTCTTAAAATTTTAATGCAACTGGTGGATTAATAGAGAAATTTGATATTAAAGAAATTGCGAAAAATTGGATTTATCTACCATATTGATAGGCAGACAAAACTTTACACTGCTGCACAAAATCATTTATAAACGTCAAGGCTCAAATTTAACTCGTCTATGACGCGTAATAGCCGCAGGATCTCGTCTTTTATGGCTTGTGCATCAGAAAGGCTTAGCGGCGGGTCAAAGAGCGAACTCTCGAAACGGTCTTTCGCACCGTTTAAAAAGAGATAAAATTTATCATCCATAAAAGCCGCGCTTAGCGATACGGTACTGCCAAAACCCTGCTTAACCTCGCGTAGGCGTTGCATAAAACCGGGGCTCAAAAGATAGCGCGCTTCTATTTTGTCGTCGGTAAACACGCGAAATTCGTCGTTAAACTCCGTATCATCAAGTATCTCTTTTTCGCCAGATATTTTCGTATTTAGCACCTTCTTGTCGGCTAGTATCGTTTGTCCTTTGAAATTTTTATAAAACTCGCAGACTAGTACTGTACCGTTAAAGTCCATATATTCGTCGTATATGACTTTGCTTACTATCAAAAGCGCCAGATAAGGGTTTTTTGAGCCGTTTGAGTCATATGTTTTTTCTACTTTTATAGCCTCGCTTAATTGAAATTTGACATTAGCGTAAGTACCGCTTATTTGGTCTTCGCCGTAAAAATTTATGCGCCTGTATATTCCACTTTTATAAAATTCGTTTACGGCGATGCCTTTTTGAGGCTCGTATGTAAAATTGCTATCTATATCGGCAATTACCGTGCTAACAAAAACATTTTTGTAGAAGCTTCTATACTCTTCCAGCGTTTTTTCTACTTTTGGAATCCTCGGCGTGACGTATATTGGGATGACTGCAAATAAAAGAAAGAATATTTCAAAGCGTCGCTCCATAATAATAAAAATTAGTATTGGTGCGACAAATGTCGTTATAGTCATAAATGTAGAGTATTTTTTGACTATTTTTTTACACTCATTTTGCTTTTGCGTTACGGCAGCAATAGCTTCTTTTATTTTTTGATTTCTCATTCGTAAAAAACTCGGTTTAAATAAAGACCGTTTGGCGGTGCGGGGATGCGCGTTAGCGGCTTTTGCTCGTAGATAGCCTGGCGCAAAAGCTCTTTTGCTTTGAGGAAATTTTCATCTCGGCAGTTGTTTGCGACTTCGTTTAAATTTGAGTTTTTATCGTCAAATTTTGAAGCGACGTAAACCACGTGTTCGGCGGTTAAATTTGTGTTTTTTTCAAATTTCGCCAAATTTACGCTTTCGTGACTTGCCGTCAGGATATTATCGTGGCTGTTTTTGTTTAAATTTGTGTCCAAATTTGCCGCCTCTGCGCGCTCAAATTTAAACTCCAGCGCGTCCGTTTCCTTAAATTTGCCGTTTTTTGCAAGCTCAAGCGCCTTTAAAACGCTAGCGACCATGAGGCGAACCTGAGCACGCAAAAAGCCGTTTGCTTTAAAAACGATAATCGTTCGTTCGCCGCGCTCGTAGCAAAACGCTTTTGCAACGCGCCGCACTGGACTTTTGATATCGCTGCCAAGCTTCATAAACGCGCTAAAATCGTGCTCTCCGACAAAAAGCGCGAGTAGTTCGTTTGCTAAATTTAGGTCAAATTTTGGTAAAAAAGTCTCGTAAGACGATAAAAAAGGAGAAAACTCGCCGTGATTGATGACGTATCGATATGCGCGCGCCGTAGCGCCGTAGCGCGGGTGAAAGTCGTCTTTAACGCGACTTATAAATTTGACGTGAATAGCCGGATGAGCGTGGCGGTTGATGAGAGCTTTTAGGCGCGTAAAGTCCTTAAAATGCTCGCCGCACTCCACGCAGGCTACTTGATTGTTTGCGTGCACGCCCTTGTCTGTGCGCGAGCTGGAGATTATTTTGCTAAAGATCCCTACATGCGCTAGAGCCGCACCCAGTGCGTCCTCGACGCCGTTTTCGTGCGGCTGTGTCTGCGAGCCTTGAAATTTCGACCCGTCGTAGCTAAAAACGAGTTTAAGCCTCACTTAGTATCTTTTTAAAATTTTAGCCCTAAAGCTAAAAATCGAGGCAATGAAAAATAACAAAAATATCGCCGCAATCGCGATAAAAACGCGCGAGCTAAAGAGCATAATGAGCGTAAAATACCCGAATAGCACGCCAAATATCCCAAAATACACAAAGCCCTTTTCGTAGCGGTAGGTTACGATACCAAGGCTCAAAGCAAAAAGCGTCGTCGCTAGCGGAAAAAGCGCGATAAGAACGTAGGTTGCGAAGTCTTTGGCGCGCTTTTTATCCTCGCTCATTGCCTGCCAATACTGCACAAACGACTTCGTTTGCGCGACGCTGTCCTCTTGGGCGGTGCTGATTTTCATCGTGCCAAAGTCGGTTTTATGCCACGAGGCGTCTCTGATATCGTAAATTTTGCCGTCTGATAGCGTAAACTCAAGCACGGCGTTGTTGTTGGTTAGGCGAGCGTTTTTAGCAAGGACGAATCGGTGCGCGCCTTCTTTTGGCGAATAAAGCGTCACGCCCTCGTAAAGAGTGCCGTTCTCGTCGTTTTTTTCGTTTTGGATAAAGACCATCCAGTCGGAAAATTTTTGCCCGAATTCGGTTGTTTTTAAATTTAGCTTGGCGACGGTTTTTTTGTATGAGACGAAATTTGAGTTTAGCTCCGCAGCCGTAGGGATCAGCACTATCGCGGTGACGATGAGAAAGGCCGAAACCGCGCCGCTAACGATGAGGAAAAATTTAGCGATCCTAACTGGCGAATATCCGAGCGTAAAAAGCACGATGCTCTCGTTTTCGCGCGAAAGTCTGAAAAACATGAGCGCAAGTGATGCGAAAAATGCGATAGGAACGGTAAAAAGTAGTACTCTAGGCAGCATAAACATATAGAGTTTAAAAAGCTCTATAAAGGTAATCTCGATGTATGAGGTGATACGCGCGATCTGGATGAAAAACACGATCGACATGATGAGAAAAAGCGTCGCAAATAGCGATGCAAACGTACCTAGGAAGTTTGAGAAAAGATAGCGCGCCGTCCTATCCATAAATCAGTCCCAAGATGTAGATAAACCAATCTTTAAATGCATAAACTATAAGCGTAGCAAGGCTCAAAAACGGCACGAAAGGCAGCTCGTATCCGCGCTTTTGCACGATAACGTATGCAGGTAGCGTCAGTAGCGCCGAGACATAGATCGCCATGAGGCCTAGCTTGATACCTAAAATAGCACCCATAACGCCCGCGATAAAAATATCTGCAGAGCCCATGGCTTCGCGCTTAAGAGCTAGGCTAACGAGCGCGCGAAGTAGCCAAAAGGCAAACATAAAAATCGCGGCGTTTATAAACGAATCAAAGGCGCGCAAAAGCCCATCCGAGTCAAAAGAGGTGGGAAGATTAAAACCGTAAAGCAGCGAAAATGCGACGCTGGCAAAAAGCAGCGGATCCGGAACAGCCTTGTAACGAAAGTCGATCAGGCTAAGCGCTAGCAGCAAGATAAAGCAGATGCCAAGCATCGCCGCCTTAAAAATCGCGGCGTAAAATCCGTCCGTAAGAGGCTCAAGTCCGTGCGTTTCAACGCAATACGCAAGCACGCAAAGCAGGCCACTAGCGAGTTCTACGAGCGGATACTGAAAGCTGATTTTTTCGCCGCAAAAAGCGCACTTGCCGCGCAAAAACAGCCATGCAAAAATTGGGATGTTATGATACGGTTTTAGCGGAGTTTTGCAACTTTGGCAGTGCGAGGCGGGGAAATTTATGCTCTCGCCGCGCGGCATGCGGTAGATCAGGACGTTACTAAAGCTGCCGACTACGGCGCCCAAGATAAAAAATAATAAAATAAAAAATACAACGGCGAAAATCATAACTCTCCTATTTAATTTATAATGCATTTGGCTGCTTGCGGTTGTTTTTGAGCTAGCGGCGACGTTTTTAAGCAACGTTCGCGCAAATTTACCGCGCGATTTGAGTCAAAATTTGACTCGTTATTTGCGCCGCAAAAAGCATAAAACACAAAATTTAAAGGCGATTTTAGCGAAACATTGCCTTGAATGATTTTAAATTTAAAGATTTCGGTTTAAAATTTATGCAAAACGGCGTTGCGGCAAGGCTTTTATTTGTCAAATTTAAAGTCACGTTTTTGGCGAGTGAATCAAATAAAACAACATAAATTTAAAAGATAGCGGTAACCAAAAACGTCAAATTTAAAGTCCGCCAAACCTTCTATCTTTTTTCTTAAATTTTGCCGTTATCTGGACCAGCTCCTCGCGCGTAAAATCTGGCCAAAGCGTGGACGTAAAGGCAAACTCGGCGTACGAAGCCTGCCAAAGCATGAAATTTGACAGTCTCTGCTCACCGCCCGTGCGCACGAGAAGGTCGATGGGTGCGGGCTCATCAAGGCACTCCTGCAAGCTATCTTCGCTCAAATTTTGAGCTAGATTTTCGGCGTCAAATTTGCCGCCGTTTTTTTCGCAAAATCTCCTAAAAGCTCTTAAAATTTCATCTTTCGCGCCGTAGTTTAGAGCCAAATTTAGCTTTAGCCTCGAGTTTTGCGCGGTCGCGTTTTTGATCTCATTTATCTCGTTTTTTAGCTTGTCGCTTAGCGGGCTTTCGTCACCGATAACGTTAAATTTGATACCGTTTTTGATAAAACTCTCGCGTTTTGAGAGTAAAAATTTATGTAAAAGCTCCATCAAAAACGCCACTTCGCTCTTCGGACGCTTCCAGTTTTCGGTGCTAAATGCATAAAGACTCAGCACCGCCACTCCCTCGTCGATACAAAACTCGCACATCTGCTCCACGACGTTTGCGCCCGTTTCGTGCCCTTTGGTGCGTAGCAAACCGCGGCTTTTAGCCCATCTGCCGTTGCCGTCCATGATGATCGCGAGGTGATTTAGATCGTTCATTTTAGCCCTTAAAATCAATTATTTTGCCGCTTGGATCAAAGAAAGCGGCGATGTTTTGAGTCGTTTGCGTTTCGCAGCTAAACTCGTCTCGCAAGAGCCTGGCGACCTTGTCAAACGGCGTTTGCACGCTGAGTATTTGAGCGCCTTTTAGCGTAAAAACAATCGGAGCGAAATTTGAAAAAACGAGGTAAATTTGACTCGTCTGAGTGCCATCAAATTTCATCTGAAAAACGCCTTTTACGCCATTATAAACAAACGAAATATTAATGATATTTTTTTGCAGCGCAAGCAGCATTTGAGCTAGATTTTCAAATGATTCTCGCGAGTCTGCCGCGCTAAGTCCGTTAAAGATATATTCATAAAACCAGCTTAAATTCGGCTCGCTTATCAGCCTTTCTATTAGCGCCAGTCCCTCGGGCGCGGCGTATGATAAGCTCGGCTTTTTAAAGAGATTTCTTATCACGATATTTTCGGTGCCGCTTGTGATCTCGCCCCAGTATTCGCCGTCCACGTCGAGACTTTTCATGCTTTTTGTGCTTAGGATTTTGTTGCCCATTTTTAGATTGTAGCGATTGTAGCCCGTCTTTTCGGCGACCTTGATACTGATGGGCAAGCTCGCGTTTAGAGCCGTGCCCGCGCCGCCGCTTGCGATTTTTTGCACTCGTGAGACTGGATTTATCATAGCTTGCTTGCTAAGTTTACGATTTGCCGCGCCGCGTCATCTTTAGATGTTAGCGCGATATTTTGTACGTCACGGCTCGTTATAAAGGTGATTTGCGTGCTATCCGAGCCGAAATTTATATCGCCGCCAAGCACGTTTAGACAAACGGCGTCGAGGCTCTTTTTCTCAAGCATATTTTTTGCGTTTTGCATGGCGTTTGCGCCGTCCGTTTCCATTTTAAAGCCGATTTTCTTTACGTTTTTAAAATCTGCCAAAGAGCCCAGAACATCATCGTTTTGAGTGAGTTCCAGCGTCCAAATTTCGCCTAAATTTTGCTTTTTTAGCTTGCCTTCAAATTTGGTTTTTGGAGCGTAGTCGCTAACCGCAGCAGCCATCGCGAGTAAATTTACGTCCGTCAAATTTGCATGCAGTAGCTCTTTTAGCTCCGCCGAGCTTTGAAATTTGAGCGTTTTATACGGTGCGTTCGTCGCCTCAAAGCTAGCTATCAGCGTCACGTCCGCGCCCGCGTAGTAAAAGGCGCCCGCCAGCGCTTTTGACATCTTGCCGCTGGATAGATTCGTCACGGCTCTTACGTCGTCGATCTTTTCACTCGTAGCACCGCCCGTGACGATCACCTTTTGTCCTTTAAATTTTGGCTCCGTTAGCATTCTTTTGGTTTCGTAGATGATCGTAGAAACGTCTGCTAGCGCGCCTTTGCCCGTGTCGCCGCAGGCTAGGGTTTTTTCTATCGGTTCGATAAATCTCGCGCCGTTTGCCGCTAAAAACTCAAAATTTTTGCGCGTGGCGAAGTGATTTAGCATTTTGTCGTTGGCTGCTGGCGCGATGAGGAGCGGAGCCGGACTAGCTATCAGAGTCTGCATAAAGACGTTATCGCAAATGCCGCTTGCAAGCTTGTTTATCGTATTTACGCTAGCAGGCGCGATCAAGATGAGATCGGTTTTGGCATAGGCGATGTGGTTTAAGCCGTCCTGCCAGCTCTCCGTGCGCGAGGTTAAAATTTTATGCTCGCACAGCGCCTCAAAGCCCGCTTCCGAGCAAAATTTAAGCGCTCCTTCGCTAAGCGTAACCCGCACGTCCGCACCCTCTTTTTTTAGCGCGGATAAAATCTCATAAGCCTTATAAAACGCGATACTTCCGCAAACCGCGAGTAAAATTTTTTTATTTTTTAGCATTTTCGTCGCCATTTTTCGTATCATTAAAAAATTTATAGAAAAAGCCTTCTTTGTTTATCTGTTTTGTGCGGCTGATGGCTAGAGCGCCGCTTGGCACGTCGCTAGTTATGGTGCTTCCTGCGGCGATTAGCACGTCGTCGCCGACTTTTACGGGAGCTACTAGCTGGGTGTCCGAGCCGATAAAGACGTTTTTGCCGATGATTGTTTTATGTTTGGCTTTGCCGTCGTAGTTGCACGTGATCGTGCCACAGCCGACGTTTGTGCCGCTACCGATCTCGCAGTCGCCCAGATAGCTTAAGTGTCCTGCCTTGACGCCGTCAAGCCTCGCTGCTTTAAGCTCGACGAAATTTCCGATGTGGGTGTTTTTGATCTCGCATTTTGGCCGCAGGTGCGCTAGCGGGCCGACGTCGGAGTCCTCGATGACGGAGTTTTCTACGACCGAACCGCTTTTGATGACGGAGTTTTTGATGACGCACTCTCCGATGACGCTTACGTTTTCTTCGATGACGCACTCGCCTTCAAATTTGGCTCTAGAGTCGATATAAACGCTATTTGGTAGCCGCATGAGTACGCCGCTTTTCATCAAATTTTTCTTGATTTCGTCCTGCATTAAATTTTGGGCGATACTTAGCTGAAATTTATCGTTTATGCCCATGAAATTTTGCTCTTCGACGCTGATAGCCCAGCACTTTAGGCCGCGCTCGTTTGCGATTTTTATCGCGTCGGTTAGGTAGAATTCTTTCTGCGAGTTTTCGTTGCCGATGAGAGGCAAAATCTCGCGCAAAACTTCGCTTTTAAAGCAGTAGCAGCCGGCGTTTGCGCTTTTTATCATTTTTTGCGTCTCGGTTGCGTCTTTTTGCTCGACGATGGCCTCGACTTTGCCGTTATTTATGATGACGCGGCCGTATCCGTAGGGGTCTGCGGCCTCAAAAACGCTTAACGCTATGTCCGCGTTGCCAGCGCTTAGGCGGATTAGGTCGTTGGTTTTTATAAGCGGCATATCTCCGCACAAAATCAGCGTTTTTTCGCTATTTAGCGGGATGTTTTTTAGCGCGCCCGCAGTGCCCGGGAACTCTTTTAAATTTTGCCCGTAAATTTTAGTTTGAGGGAAAATCTCTTTGATTTTGGCTTCGACGAGCTCTTTTTGATAGCTCAAAACTACGCTCACGTCGCTACTAATCTCATAAGCTTTGCGCAAAATATGGATAATCATCGGCTCCCCGCAAAGCTCGAAAAGCACCTTTGGTTTGGTTGATTTCATCCTCGTGCCAAGCCCCGCGGCAAGCACCACTACGCCGATATCGCTCATCTTTTTTCCTTATTTGAATTTGAGCGATTTTATCTCAAATTTGCTAAATGCGGGATTAATGCTTTTTGGACTTAACAAATTCTTAAGAATTAATCAATATAATCACGTTTCTTAAAAATAATCAAAATCAAAAATTTAAAGGATGTTGCTTGCTTTCGTTTTTAAAAAAGGCCTTAAGAAGAAATCAATTTTTGTTTAACCTTCACCTGATTTTATCGATTATTTTTGCTATTCCGCTATTTGTTATCGGCGTTACGGGTGCCATTTTATCGTATCAGCACGAGCTTGAGGATATTATAAATTTAAACGCTGTCAAGGTCGAAAAAACCGGCGAAATGCTAAGCGTGGAAAAAATTCTGCAAGGCTTTGGCGAGCAAACGGGCGTTAAACAGCCTGTAAGGCTCGTGCTACCCAAAAGCGAAAACGAAGCGGTCAAAATTTATGCTAGCAATAGCGATGCTTATCTGGTCGATCCCTATACCGCGCAGATCTTCGGCAAGGACTACGGAGTCGCATTCGTGCGCACGGTAATGTCGCTGCACCGAAATTTAGGCTTTGCGCTAACTGGTAACAAAACCGCGGGCGAGGTAGGCAAGCAGATTGTAGGCGCTAGTACGGTCGCGATGATAGTGCTTGTAATAAGCGGCGTTTGGCTGCATTTTCCAAGGATAAAACGCAAATTTACCGAGGCGATAAAGCCAAATTTTAAACTCAAAAAATACGCCCTTTTTCACAACCTACACACGAGTTTAGGCGCCTTAAGCGCGGTGATTTATCTCATCATCTGCCTAACGGGGCTCATGTGGTCGTACCGCTGGTATAACGGCGCGGTGACGGAGCTTTTCGTTAGCGCGCAAAATTTGCCCAAAGAGACCGCGCAAAAAGACGGAGCGCCCGCAAAAGCAGAAGGCAAAAAGAACGCCGAGTATAAATTTAGCGACGCGCAGAAGGCTTATGAGATATTTAAATCAAGCGGCATAGAGTATAAGGAATTTAGCCTGATGCTTGCGGCCGGAGATAAGATAAACGTCAGATACTACGAACCCGATGCGCCAAACACCGCTCGTCCGAAAATGACCGCCGTAAACGTAAAAGAGGGCAAGATGGCTGAGCAAAAGCAAACCGAGGGCATAACCGTAGGCATGGTAAAGAGCACGAACTATCAGCTGCATACGGGGTATTTTTTCGGGATTGCGGGTAAAATTTTGTGGTCGGTCGTTTCGCTTTTGATGGCGCTTTTTATCTTTAGCGGCTTTTATATGACGGCAAAAAGGGCGTTTAAGCCGAAAAAGGCCTAGTTAAATTTGCTCTTTACGCGTGCGAGCTATAAAATTTATCAAATTTATAGCTCGCGGCAAGACGCTGCCTTTTGTTTTTGTTTAAAATTTCGCTTCGCTTCTTAAATCAAATTTTTAGAAAAAATTAGTATTTAAATTTGGTCAAGAAAAGTGCCAAAAAAACGAAATATGACCAAAAACGCAAAATTTAAAAAAATTTCACATTGATTTGGAACGCCTTTTGCAAAAAGCTAATCTAAGTTTAACTGTTTTTTCAACTAAAAAAAACTAAAATACAAACTAAAATTTTTAAATAGAAAGTTGCAAGATGGATTTAGGTAGCCTCGTCGGTTGGATAGTTATTATGGTGCTTTTGCTAGGTTCCATGCAAATGGGCGTCGGAATCGGAGCTTACATCGATATTCCCTCTGTTTTGATCGTTTTTGGCGGTACGATTTGCGCGCTGATGATCGGTTTTAAGATGGAGCAGATAAAAAAGCTAGGCACGTTTTACGGCATCGCGGTAAAACCAAAAACCTACAATCTCCCAGAAATTGTAAAAAAAATGGTCGAGTACTCCACAAAAGCCCGCCGCGACGGTATCTTGGCGCTTGAAAGCGATGCAAATAACGAAACCGATCCGTTTCTAAAAAAGGGTCTATCTATGGCGGTTGACGGCAACGAACCAGACGCCATCAGAACGCTGCTTGAGATAGATATGGAGCAGTCTAGCTCGCGTCACGGTGATAATATCAAAATTTTCGAACAAATCGCGGGCTTTGCGGGCTCTATGGGTATGATCGGTACGCTCATCGGCCTGGTCGCGATGCTCATGAATATGTCCGATCCCTCAGCTATCGGTCCATCGATGGCGGTCGCGCTCATCACGACGCTTTACGGCGCGATGATAGGAAACATCCTTGGCTCGCCCGTGGCAAACATCCTAAGTATCCGCGACAAAGACGAAGGCACGGCAAAAGTGCTGATGCTAGAGGGCATAATGGCGATACAGGCGGGCGACAACCCTAGGACGCTTGAGATGAAGTTGCTATCGTTTTTACCGCCTAAAGACCGCGTCAGTCAGTTTGATAAGTAGTAAAAATGGCTAAAAAGTTAATCGATCCGGGCGACTGCCCCAAATGCTTACCCGAGTGGCTCGCTGCGTTTGGCGACTTGATGTCGCTGTTGCTTTGCTTTTTCGTACTGCTTCTTTCTATGAGTACGATGGACGCAAAGAAGCTAGAGGCCGCGATCGGCTCGCTAAGCGGGGCTTTGGGTGTGCTTGAGGGCGGCGCAAAACCCGACGTCAGCGCCGAACAAAACCAAGACGACCACGCCACCTCAAACAAAGAGCGCACGGGTGTAAAGTCAAATTTCGAGCAAACCCTGCGCTCTATTAACGAGCTTTTGCACGCTAGCGGCTCGCCGGAGGTTACGTTTGAGGAGAGCGAGAGCGGCTTCGTGATCAGGCTACCTGCAAATTTGCTCTTTGCAAAAGATAGCGCCAAGCTGCAAAACGACGATGCGCTGCTGTTTTTAAAACGTATCGCGATGGTGATAGCCAAACTACCGCCCGACGTCGTAGCAAACGTGATCGGACATACCGACAGCGAGCAGCCCGCGTCTACCGAGTTTAAAGACAACTGGCAGCTATCGTCGGCTAGAGCTATCAGCGTAGTTAGCGAGCTCATCAAAGACGGCGTCGATCCTAAAAAGCTAACCGCATCAGCAAAGGCCGAATTTGAGCCGTTTGCGACGAATTTCACCGAGCAGGGTAGGGAGAAAAACCGCAGGGTCGAGATCCACTTCGTTTCGTTAAATTTAGACGACAAAGCCAAAACGCAAAAAAGCATACTGGACGCGCAGGAGTAAATTTGAAAAAACTGACGTTTTTGCTGTTTTTTATCTTTGCGGCGGTCGCGATCGGCGAGGATAACGTCACGATCCCGACCGTAAATCTCAGCCTAAGCGCGCCCACTACGCCAACCCAGCTAGTTAGCTCGCTAAACGTCCTACTGGTCCTCACCGTCCTTACGCTCGCTCCTTCGCTCGTTTTTATGATGACGAGCTTTTTACGGCTCATTATCGTTTTTTCGTTTTTGCGTCAGGCGATGGGTACACAGCAGATGCCGCCGTCTACGGTGCTTATTAGCCTTGCGATGGTGCTTACGTTTTTTATCATGGAGCCTGTGGGCAAGCAAGCCTACGAAGCGGGCGTGAAGCCCTATCTAAGCGAGCAAATCGGCTACCAAGAGGCCTTTGAGCGTGGCGTGAAGCCGTTTCGCGAGTTTATGATAAAAAATACGCGAGAGAAGGATCTGGCGCTGTTTTTGCGTATCAGAAATATGCCAAACCCGCAAAGCTTCGACGATATCCCGCTCACGGTCGTGATGAGCGCGTTTATGATTAGCGAGATGAAAACGGCGTTTGAGATAGCCTTTTTGCTCTATCTGCCGTTTTTGGTCATCGATATGGTCGTTAGCTCCGTGCTTATGGCGATGGGTATGATGATGCTGCCGCCGACGATGATTTCACTGCCGTTTAAGCTGCTTATTTTCGTGCTCGTCGACGGGTGGAATTTACTCGTCATGAACCTCGTTAAAAGCTTTCATTAGGTTTTTTATCGCTATAATCTTAAAAATGCTCCGCGCGCCGCTTAAATTTTCATTTTATTTCACCTACGGCGCCAGACTTCAGGCGGCGCAAACCCGCTCAAATTTAGCCCGCGCCGCCCAGAGCTAATAGGGAAGGGTTTAGATGAAAAAAATTTATATATTTTTGAGTTTTTGCGTTTTTTTAGGCGGCTCGGAGGTTAAATTTGAAGGAAATTTGCACGAGCTGATTTTAGCCGCGCAGAGCTCAAATTTAGCTCAAATTTCAAACTACGAACCGCAAAAAGCGCAACTGCAAAAGGACGCAGTAAAAAGTGCGTATATGCCAAGTCTCACGGTTGAGGGCGGATATAGCTTTTTAAGCGGCGACATAAACGTCCTGCGCCCGCAAAGAGCCGCCACGGCAAGGGCGATTTTGGAGCTTGCGGTTTATGACGGCGGCAAGCGCGAAGCCTTGTTAAGCTCGCTTTCGCACCTTAGCGTGGCTGAAATTTTAAAAAACGAGGATTATCAAAACCTGCTTGCATTTAACGCGACCAAGCTTTATTTTAGCTTTTTGTCGCTGGACGAGCTCGCGACCGCAAAAGAGGGCGAGATAAACTACCTAAAAAACGCGCTAAATAGGTTGGAAAAATACTACCGCGCAGGACTTAGCGACGAGAGCGAGTATGAAGCTATAAATGCTAGATACGCCATGGCGCTCGCCGAACGCCTCGAAATCACGCAAAATCAAAACGAGATAAAAAATCAAATTTATGCGCTAACGGGCAGAGATATAGAGCCTGTGGCGGGCTCTAGGATCGCTTTTACAGATGACGACTCCGCACCACAAAAAAGCGAAAAGCCGGAGCTTGAGGCGCTTAGGCTAAATTTCGCTGCGGCTTTGGAGGACGAAAAGATAACCGCGTCCGAGACGAACCCGCAAATTTTCATCAAAAACACCTACACTTTTATGCGTACTCACTATGATAGAAATTTGCTGCCCGCGCAATATAGAAGTGCGCTGGAGCCGTATTTCGACGACTTTTTTAAGCCGAATTTAAATACCAACGAGCTGATTTTAGGCTTTAGCTGGAAGGCGTTTGATTTTGGCGCGAACAAAAAGCGGCGCGAGATAAAACGCATAAGCGCGCTGCAAGCGAAGCTAAATTTGGATCAAAAGCGCTTGCAAAACGAGCTAAATTTAGCAAATATCAAAAACGATCTAAAGACGCTTGAGCAAAAGATCGCCGCGGGCGAAAGCGCGCTAAACTCGGCACAAACCTCGCTAAAAGCCGTTAGTAAAAAGTATGAAGCCGGGCTGCTTGGATATGTCGAGTTTTTAAACGCGACCGCGCAGAGCTTTAGCGCAGGCAGCGCGCTGGAGCTAAGCAAGAGTAAATTAGAGATCAAAAAGGCGGAGTATCTGTATGAACGCGGCGGCAAGATCGCCGAAAATATCGAAAAAACGGAGCGCAAATGAATAAAATTTTACTTTTTTTACTGAGCGCGGCGGTTGCGCTTTGCGCGCAGGATAAAATTTATGCGAGCTTTGACGTCGCGCCCGCAAAAGACGCGCAGCTTGCGCTAAAGGCCGTCGGTATCGTAAAGAGCGTAAACGTAGAAATCGGCTCTGCGGTAAAGCGCGGCGACGTGCTGCTAGAGCTTGAAAACGAGAGCGAAAAGCTAGCCGTCAAGCTCGCGCAAAACGACCTAGAGAGCGCGCAGACGGCAAAAGCTCACGCAAAAAGCGTGCTTGATAAATTTAAGCTCGTTCAAAGCGTGAGCTCGAAGCAGGCTTTTGAAAATGCGGAATTTGATTTTAAAAATGCCGCACTAGCCGAAAACAGAGCGCATCTGGCGCTAAATTTGGCGCAAAAAAGACTTGAGGATACGAGACTACTCGCGCCTTTTGACGGGACGATCTCTGGCAAGAGTATCGAGGTCGGCGAGGGCGTGGGCGGCGTAGCGCAAAAGCTGATGTCGGTATTTTCGTATCCAGACGTGAGGCTCAAGCTCAGCTTTGACGAGAAATTTAAAGACCGCGTAAAAATCGGTAGCGAATTTATCTATAAATTAGACGGCCAAAGCGAGGAGAGGCGCGGTAAAATCAGCCTCATCTACCCGACTATCGATACGAAAAACGGCAAAATTTACGCCGAAGTGCAGGCGCGAAATTTGACGCCGGGGCTTTTTGGCGAGGGATATATCGTCTCAGATTCGCAGGACGGGGGCGCCGAGCCCAAAAACAAGGACGAAAATAAAACGTCTGGGCTTAAATTTGAAGGCTTAAAAAACGGCGGACTTGCGAGCGCGAAATTTGACGTAGAAAAAACTAGTTTCGGCACGGCGCGGTTTTCAAATTTAACGTCGCAAACGAAAAGCGAGGTAAATTTGATCTCAAATTCGGCGTGCGGCGTTAAATTTGACTCCGCCGAAAAAAATGCAAATTTGACGGTCGCGTTAAATTTATCGCATAAACAAAGCGGCACAATTTTAAACGCCGAATTTGACGCGGCGCAAATTTTACTCACCGATAAATGCCAAACGCTTTTTACGGGGCGGGGCGGCCGGGCAAATTTTACGCAAAAGGCAGTTTTGGCGAAGGTGCAAAATGCATAAACTAGCCATAAATCGCCCGATTACGACGCTGATGTTTTTCGTCGCGCTCGTATTTTTCGGCGCGATGTCGCTTCTTAGGATGCCGGTAAATCTCTTTCCTGAGGTCGTCATCCCGCTGGTTAAGATCACGACCTATGCGCCTGGCGACATGAGCCTCATCGAGAGCAGGGTCACTAAAAAGATCGAGGACGAGGTCTCTACGATAGACGGTATCAAAAAGATTAGGTCTTATACCTTTAACAACCTCAGCATCGTCATGGTTGAGTTTAATCTCAAGAAAAACATCGACGTCGCCGCAAACGACGTGCGCGACAAGGTCGCAAAGGCAAAGCTGGACGTCCAGCCCGAGATAGAGAAAATCAACAGCGACAGTGGCAAGGTGGCGAGCTTTTTCGTTAGCCGAAAGGACGAAAATTTAACCGCACTCATGCAAACGGTAAAAGACGAAGCAAAGCCGTTTTTGCAGCGCGTAAAAGGCGTTGGTAAGGTCGATGATAAGGGATTTTTGGAGCCTGAGATTAAAATTTACCTTGATCCGTTTAAACTCGATAAATACGCCCTAACCGCGGCCTCGGTCATAAATATAATCAAATCGCAAAATTTAAAAGCACCGCTTGGCAAGCTGGAAAACAGCGAATTCGAGATATTCTTAAAGAGCGAATTTGACGCTAAAAGCGTGCGCGAGCTAGAGGAGATACGCCTACAAAAGGACGTATTTTTAAAAGACGTCGCGCGCATAGAGCTATCTCATCACGACACCGACGCCGTAGCGATATATAATGGCAAGCGCGGAGTGTTGCTCGACGCTATAAAAGTAAGCGGCGCAAACACGATCGAGACGGTAAACGCGCTCAAAGCTAAAACGGACGATCTAGCGGCAAGACTAGGCGAGAACTACGAAGTAGAGCGGGTTTATGAAAAGAGCGAAAGCATCCTAAAGCACATAAAACAGGTCAAATTTGACATGATGCTGGGCGTCGCGCTCACGGTCATCATCGTCTTTTTCTTTTTGCGAAGCTTTAGCGCGACCGTCATCGCCGCGCTCGCGATCCCGGCTAGTATCGTGGGGACGTTTTTTATTATCGACGTTTTGGGCTTTGATCTAAACCGCCTCACGCTGCTGGCTCTCACGCTTGGTATCGGTATATTTATCGACGATGCGATCGTGGTCGTGGAAAATATCTCCAAAAAGATGCAAGAAGGCGAGAGCAATCCGCTAAAAGCTAGCTTTGAGGGCGTGCGTGAGATTGCATTTAGCGTGCTTAGCATTAGCGCGGTACTACTTTGCGTGTTTGTGCCGATTGCCTTTATGGAGGGCATCGTCGGGCAATATTTTAACTCCTTTGGTATGAGCGTGAGCGGCGGTATCGTGGTGTCGTTTTTGGTTTGCATTATGCTGATACCCAGCCTGGCGGCGAGGTTTTTGAGCGAGGGCGAGAGTAAATTTTACCGCGTGACAGAGCCTATATTTGAGGCGCTTGAGAGCGGTTACGAGCGGCTTTTGAGGCTTATTTTGAGGTTTAAAACCGCGTTTGTTATACTCACTTTGGGCGTGCTGGCTCTTTGTATGAGCCTAGCCAGCAAGGTCGGCATGGACTTTTTGCCAGTAGAGGACGAGGGTCAGTTTGAGATATTTTTAAAGGCAAACCCCGGTATCTCGGTCGAGGCTATGAGCGCTAGGGCCGGCGAGGTCGTGCGCGAGGTAGATAGCGATCCGCGCGTCGAGTACTCGTATATGATCGCTGGCTACACGGACTCAAAAGACGCGTACAAGGCTAAAATTTACGTCCGATTAAAGGGCTTTGAGTCGCGAAAAGAGCGCCAAACGCAGATAATGGATGAGTATAGAAAAAAGCTTAAATTTGATGACCTCAGTGTCAAGGTTCTGCAGATACCCTACGTCGATACGGGTAGCGACAGTGAGCCCGTACAGCTAACGATCACGGGAGATAGCCTAGAAAAGCTAGACGAAATCCTACCAAAAGCCATCGCCATGGTGCGCGCGATAGAGGGCACGACGGACGTGGGCAGCGATAACGAGGATAAGATAAACGAGCTACAAATCAGCGTAAATAAAGACAAGGCCAAACGCCTAAGCGTCGATCCTAGCGCGGTCGCGCAGGTGATATATGCGTCCTTTGGGCAAAATAGGCTTGGTAGCTTTGATAACGGCGACGCGCAGTACGATATGATACTGAGGTTTGACGACGAGTACCGCAGGGACGCGCAGGCGCTGCAAAAGCTAAAGATCAAAAACGCCCACGGCGAGAGTATAAGCCTAAGCGCGGTGGCGGAGTTTAAGACGAGCAAGACCTTTTCCGTGATAAACCGCTTTAACAAACAGCGTCAGATCAGGATCGTCGCAAACGTAGATAACGTCCCGCTGGGCGCCGTGCAAAAGGGTATCGACGAAAATATCGGTAAAATTTTGCCCGCCGGCTACGACTACGTGATGACTGGATTTATCGAGATGATGAACGATACGAACGCGGCCTTCGTCTTTACGATCAGCCTTAGCGTCGTGCTCATCTATATGATCCTGGCCGCGCTTTACGAGAGTTTTATTTTGCCGATCATCATCATGATCTCGATGCCGCTGGCGTTTGGCGGCGTGGCGGTCGGGCTGTATCTTAGCGACAACTCCTTTAGCTTGTTCGTCATGGTCGGTGCGATCTTGCTTTTTGGCATGGTGGGTAAAAATGCGATTTTAGTCGTGGATTTTGCTAACCGATACGCAAACGAGGGCGCACCGCTAAACGAAGCCATCGTGCGTGCGGGCGTCAAAAGACTGCGAGCGATACTGATGACTACTTTTGCGATGATATTTGCGATGTTGCCGCTTGCGCTTAGCAGAGGTGCCGGATACGAGGGCAACTCCCCGATGGCGATCTCGATCATTTCAGGGCTTATTAGCTCGACGCTGCTAACGCTGCTTGTGGTGCCTGCGCTCTTTGGCGCGGTGTATAAGATAGATAAATTTGTGAGTAAAATTTATAAAAGAGAGGAAATCTAGGGCTTAAATTTGAGCTTGCTTTCGACTGAGCCTACGTCAAATTCGCGCTTAAATTTAACGGCTCGGCCAAATTGCGCCTAGACTGATTTTGCTTGGTTTTTGGATTTTTAAAATTTACTCAAATTTAAAGCGTCAAAATCGCTTTTGCCTACGGCCTAGTTTAACCTTCTTCGCCAGCTTTACTCGGCCGATTTTGCCGAGCTTTTAATTGGCATAATTTTACGAGCGAAATTCGGCGCTTTGTTTGTCTGACGGACGATCAAATTTACCGGCTAAATTTGCTTGATAAAATTTTATCGCAAAGTATTTTTTCCTACTAATTGCTAGCCATATTTTTGATAATAGTTTTAGAAATTATTAATTTTTAAAATGCTAGAATCCGCGCCGATTTAAAAGTAAATTTTAAAAGGGCAAATTTTAAACGTGAATATATTTGACAAAAAGATTATGTATAAGATTCACACTTACGCTTCGCTGATATTTTGTATTCCATTAGTTATCGCGTGTTTTACGGGTTCGATTTTGGTTTATAAAGACGAGATAAATAATATCTTAATGCCTGACACCATCTATATAGCGGATAGCGACGATAAAAAGAGGATAAAATTTGACGAGCTAAGGGAAAAAATAGAAAAAGAGTATCCGCATCACGAGATCGTAGGCTGGAATATCGACGCAGATCCCCAAAAGACGGACAAAATTTGGCTGTTAAGGCACGGAGCGGGCGAAAAAGAGTGGGCGTGCGTGTATCTGGACGCTTTTAGCGGAGAGATAAAAAGCGATCTCGTGCCGCACGATAGCGGATTTATCGGGGTTATTACCGAGCTTCACGAAAATTTACTCCTTGAAAAAAGCGGTCAAATTTTACTCGGTCTGACGGCGATTTTTGCTTTTCTTATTTCGATTAGCGGCTTTATCGTTTACCGAAATTTTTGGGCGAATTTGCTGCGCCTTCGGTTTGCGAGGATGGCGGTTTTTATGAGCGATTCGCACAAATTTATCGGCGTTTTTTCTACGCCCGTTATCTTTGCGGCCTCGCTTAGCGGTGCTTGGTGGGAGCTTAGGTTTATGTTTATGCCGCCCTTTGATAACTCCAAATTTGAGATAAGTCGGCAAATTTACGACAAAAATATCTCTATCGACGCCCTCGTGCAAAGAGCGGCCTCGGATATGCCGGGATTTAGACGCACTACGTTAGCTTTCCGTTTTATGATGGCGCAAATATCACGCTTTACGGGCAAAAACCGAGTCAAGGCTTCCTACATAGTCAGTACTCAAGCACCGTTACTTACGATAAAAACAGCGCAAATTTAATCGACGTAAAAGATATAGAGCTAGCAAGCAAAACGGATAAATTTTTATCGACGTTTAGGCGCGCTCACTACGGCGACTATAACGCCGCGACTAAATTTTTCTGGTTTTTATGCGGGCTAGCTCCGCTTGCGCTTAGCGTTTCGGGGATTTATTTATGGATAAAAAGATCAAATTTTAAAAGGAGAAAAAGATGAGAAATAAAATTTTGCTTTCGGTCGCGGCGATAAATTTGCTCGCGTCCGTTCAAATTTTGGCCGCTCAAAACGGCGGGAACGTAGCAGGCAAAGAGACGCTTGATGCCGTCGAGGTAACTAGCGAACAAAGGCGCGACGACGTAAAATACAACGCAAAAGAGCTGGTAAAAAGCACCACGAGGCTAGACCTCACCTCGCGCCAGACGCCTCAGTCGCTAACCGTCATCACCGAGGCTAGGCTAAAAGATCAAAACATCAACGACTATCAGGTGCTTTTGCGAAATATCCCGGGCGTCACGCTTAACAAGTGGGACGAGCGCGTATATCCGACGGCTAGAGGCTTTAAGATAGATTATTATTTGCTTGATTCGATGCCAAGTTTCGGCGGATTTAGCCTAGGTGCAAACGATATGAGCATGTTGCCCTATGAGCGCGTCGAAGTTGTAAAGGGCGCAAACGGCCTGCTAGCCGGTGCGGGGAATCCGGCGGCTAGTTTAGATTTCATCCGAAAAAGAGCAAATTCAAAAGAATTTACGGGAAATTTTAAACTAAGCGCGGGCTCGTACGATAGATACGGCGTATCTGGCGACGTGCAGACTCCGGTGACTGCTGACGGCAGCGTGCGGGCTAGAGCGTCTTTTATGCACGAGAAGTCTCGCTCGTATATGGACTACTATAACCGTAAAAACACCGCTATCTACGGCGTAGTGGACGCTGATATCATGGATAGTTCGTGGCTAAGCCTAGGCGCGTTTTATCAGGAGCTAAAGCGTCACGGTGTACGCTGGGGAGGAATGCCCGCGTTTTACAAAAACGACGTTAGGCGCGAATTTGGTAAAAACGAAATTTTTTCGCAGCCTTGGACTAGGTGGGATATCAAGACTTTTGACGTTTATGCCGATTTTAGGCACTATTTTGAAAACGAAGCCAGCCTAAATTTATCCTATTCATTCCGCCGCGCAAACACGGACTCAAATCTACTCTACTACGGCGGCAAGGTAAATTTAGACGGTACGGGCGACATCGGCGGACTTAGCGTCTATGCAAACAAACGCGAGGAAAATATCCACAACGTAGACGCCTACGTAAACCTGCCGTACGAAGCGTTTAGCTTGCCCCACGAGGCGGTTTTTGGCGCTATGTACAACAACTATAAAAAAAGCTCCGACAACGTCAGTAGCTACTGGAATAGCCGCACGACTCCGGCGGGCCTAGCCTATGCGGCACGTACTAGGATAGACTTTAAAAACCTGCACCTAGACGACCCGAAGCTACCTTACGCCGATCAAAACAACGCCGATAAGACGGTGCAAAAGGCGGTATATTTGGCTAACAAATTCTCAATCACGGACGAGCTTAAGTTTTTGCTAGGAGCTAGGATGAGCTACTATAAGTACCGCATAACAGGCGGCAACGGAAATAGAAACTTCACGCAAGAAATCACGCCGTATCTAGGCATCACGTACGACATCGGCGAAAATCATACTCTTTATGCTAGCTACACGAGTATCTTTAAACCTCAAACCGTAAAGGATATCAACGGCAAATATCTAGACCCGATCCAAGGCAAAGACTATGAGATGGGCATAAAGGGCGATTATTTTGACGGAGCGCTTTCGGCTTCTTTTGGCGTATTTAAGGTCGTGCAAGATAAGCTAGGCGCAAAAACCGGACAAAAGATCCCAGGCACCACGACTGACGCGTACGAAGCTAAAAAAGGCGTAACGAGTAAGGGCTTTGAAGTGGACGTAAACGGCGAAATAAATCAAAACTTAAGCCTGGGTCTTGGGCTTACTCACTTTAACGCCAAGGACGCCGACGGTAAGAAATTTGATACCGAAAGCTCGCGCACTACGGCAAATCTCTTTGCCAAATACTCTATAGCGGACTTTAGAGCGGGTGCGGGAGTGCAGTATAAAAGTAAAATTTACGTCGGCAGCGGCTCAAATGAAATCACGCAAAAAGCCTACACGCTGGCAAATTTGATGTTTGGCTACAGGATAAGCAAAAATTTCGACATTCAGCTAAATATCGACAACGTGTTTAATAAAAAATACTTCGAGGGCATCGGCAACAACAAGATGGTTTACGGCGATCCGCGAACGTTTAATCTAGGCTTTACGTATAGTTTTTAAGCCCTTTAGATTTTTTGCCGCGTAGCTTGGTTTGCTAATGCGGTTATCCAGATTATAAATTCGGCGCTTTTTGTCGGTATTAAATTTGTAAATTTACAGGTTACGATAGGCGCCGAATTTAGATATAAAATTAAGCGTAAATTTGTCTTAACGTGCTAGAAATACTCTTTTAACGAGCAATAAATCTGTTACAAATTTGACTGCGTTTGGTTGTAGCCGAGTATTTTAAAGTTTATTTTAAGCATTATTTTGGCGAACGTAAGGTAAGATTAAGGCAAATTTTTCGTAAGGCTAAATTTTGAAACGCGCCTTTTTTCAAGCTATCTCGCACATTGTCGTTTTTGCGCTGGTTGCGGCGTTTGCTAGCGGTTGTGCGGCGCAAAAAAAGGCGACTCCCGCACCCCCAAAGCCCGTTACGCAAGCCGAAGTTAAGCACATCTGCGACGGCAAAACTCCAAAAGAGTGCAATGATATGGGCGTAAAATTTGAAAACAATAAAGACTACGAGCGCGCTAAGCTGTGCTACCAAAAAGCCTGCGACGATAACGAGGGTATCGCCTGCTCAAATCTAGGCTCGCTACATCAAAAGCTAAAAAGCAAAGAGGAGAGCGAGATATTAAAGATATTCATGAAGTCCTGCACGCTCGGCAACAAATACGGTTGCTACAATGCGGCTAACTTTTACCGCCTCGGGCGCGGCACGGAGCATGATTTTGCCGCAGCGCGCAGGCTTTATGAGAAGTCGTGCCTAAAACTAAATCATGCTCAAAGCTGTTCAAATCTCGGCGGTATGTATCAGTTTTTGCTAGGCGTAAAAACCGCCGATTCTAAAACGGCAAAAAAATTTTACAAAATGGGCTGCGAGATGGGCGATGAGATAGGTTGTAGGAACCTTTCGCTTATCGGAGACGAGTAAAATT
The DNA here is from genome assembly GCA_937965895.1 of uncultured Campylobacter sp. GTDB lineage: Bacteria > Campylobacterota > Campylobacteria > Campylobacterales > Campylobacteraceae > Campylobacter_A. The sequence goes on along the minus strand of CALCKS010000306.1, from coordinate 5,364 downwards.
TACTTTTATACTTTCTTGATTTTACCGCCAAATTTGACGATTCTATAACTATCCTAATCAAAATTTGACTGAGAGTGTTTGTGATTTGAGCCAAATTTGCCAGTTTGGAGAAAAGCACCGCCGCTTTTATGACGCATAACCTAAATTTAAGACTCCCACTTAAGCGTAAAGGTTATTTCTTTGCCAGGTTCGCTTTCGCAGGTTACGGCGATAGCATTGTTTTCGCAGGCTCTTTTGACTAAATTTAGCCCGATACCAAATCCGCCTTGGTCTTCGTTAAACCGCGTGTATCGCTCGAAAATTTTATCTTGCTGCTCTTTGCTTAGCCCCTCGCCGCTGTTTGAGATCTTTAGCTCTCCGTCTTTAAGGTTAACGGCGACGTAGCCACCTTGGTTTGCGTATTTTACGGCGTTGCTTAGTAGATTATCCACCGCGCGTTTTAGCTCATAGCCGTTTGCATTTATGAGAGCGTCATTTAAATTTAACCTTAGATCAAGCCCTCGCTTGGCAAAAAACGGAGCGAAAAACTCGAGCCGCTCGTTTAAAATATCTTTCAAATTTAGCTCTTCTTTAGGCGCGCAGCGCTCGGCGCCAAACGATAAATACGTAAGATCCTCGTAGGTGCGGCTTAGCGTTTTGGCCGCGGTTTGGATGTTGTTTATGCGTTTTAGATTTCGCTCGCTTAGGCTGCTTTTATCTGCCGTTTCGATGCTCATGAGTATCACGCTAAGAGGCGCGTTTAGCTCGTGGGTCGAGTCTTTTATAAAGCGATTTAGCGCGGCGATCTTGGCGTGTAGCGGCGCTAGCGCGGTCTTTGCTAGATAAAAGGCGATTATCATGATGACGCCTAAAACGATAAGCAAATTTAGTGCCGTCCGCAGCCATAGCAAATTTAGCTCGCTCGTGACGTTCTTGCCGCTTAGCGCGATCTTTGCCGTGGCTAGCTCGTCCGCGCCGCCTTCGTCCATGTTTTGCAAGGCTTCAAATATCTCCACTCGGCCGTCTGCTGCGACCGCGCTGCTTTGGGCCGCGTCAAATTTAGCGCAGCCCACCTCGCCGTATAAAATTTGACCGCTTTTAGCTACGATGCAGGCTTTGACGTCTTTTTCGGCGGTAAAGCTTTTTACTGCGCCAAGCCCGTCCATACGCGCTTTCATATAGATACCCATCTTGATCTCTTTTAGGTTTTTTACTTCGTTTGAGACGAGGGCTTCTTTTTTCATTTTATAGTCGTTCGTGAAAAAATACCCCAAAAATAGGGTGCTAGTGATGAGATAAAGCGAGAGGATTTTGGCTATAACGGCGGAGCGCTCAGACATAGATATAGCCGTCGCCGCGCCTGTTTACGATCGCGTCCTTGCCTAAAATTCGGCGTAAGTTTTTGACGTAAACCCGCAGGCTTAGCTCACTAGGCTCCTCGCCGTAGTTCCAAATTTTCTCAAATATCGCCTCTTTGCTCAGCAGCGCGTTTTTATTTTCCAAAAATAGCGCCAAAAGTTCGCTTTCTTTGTTTGAAAGGTTTACGATTTGCCCGTTTTGCCTTAGCGTTTTGGAGCTTGGATAAAATTTATATCCATCGTTAAGCTCGATAAATTCGTCATTTACGTGAGAAAATTTGCGCTTGAGTAAAATTTGAATACGAAGCAAAAGCTCTTTTAGCTCGTACGGCTTTTTTAAGTAGTCGTCGCAGCCGCTTTTGTAGCCGATCTCTAGGTCTTGTAGCGCGTTTAGCGAGGTGGTAAAGATCGCAGGCGTGTCGTCGCCAAGCCGCCTAAGTTCGCGCAAAAGGGAGAAACCGTCGCCTTTAGGTAGCTTGACGTCGAGGATGAGGATATCAAAATTTCGCTCGTAGGCGGTATCTAGAGCTGCTTTAGCATCGGCGCAAACGGTCACGTCGTAGCCTTGTTCGCTTAGATACTCGCTGATGAGTTCGCTTAGCGTCTCATCGTCCTCTACGAGCAAAATTTGCGTCATTACATCTTATCCTTTTTCATGTCTTTCATATCGTCTTTCTTTTTACCCATATCGTCTTTCATCTCTTTCATGTCGCCCTTCATTTCGTCCTTTTTTATCATCATATCGTCTTTTTTCTCCATCATGGCGTCCTTCTTTTCCATCATGGTATCTTTTTTCTCCATCATATCGCCTTTCATCTCGGCGGCAAAGATAGAACCTGTAACGAACAACGCGCTAAGCGCAACTAAAGCTAACTTTTTCATAGCATCTCCTTTAAGAAAATTTATGATGGAAGTTTAGCTAAGAAACGTGAAACGAGCGTGAAATTTAAGCCATCAAGCTAAATACGTACGATAAAAGCGGTAGGCTAACGAAGCTAAACGCGACTCCTACGGCTACTGCGGCGACTGCTAGCTGGCTATCAAGCTCTGCTTTCATGATCATCGCGCTTGCTAGCACCATCGGCGGCATGGCACATTGCAAGATACCTATCATCCATGTTTGACCAAACTCTACGCCAAAGATGATGGTAACGAGTATAAACAAAAACGGAGCTACTAGCATCTTGCCGACGATTACCACTGCGGTTGATTTGTAGCAGCTCTTGATGCTCCTAAATCCAAGCCCGATGCCGATCGCAAAAAGAGCTACCGGAACGACGCTTTGCGCAAAAAGAGTAAGTGCGTCAAATAGCACCTTTGGAAGCGGAATGCCGCGGAGTAAAAAGCCAAAAATAAGCGCGACGAATGGGGGAAATTTGATCACTTTCATAACGTTTTGCACGAGCGAAACCTTCGCCGGAGCGCCAAAAGCCAGGATAAAAGGGCCAAAAATGCTAATCGGGATCGAGGTGGCTAGCTGATCGTAAAAGATAACTTCATTCATCGCGTCCTCGCCAAAAAAGCCCTTGATGATGGGCATACCCATAAATACGGTGTTTCCGAACATTCCTAGCAGTACGGCGCTCACGGTCGTGGCTTTGTTAAATTTTAAAAATTTGCACGCGAAAAATATCGCCGCAGCGCCCAGCATCGAACAAGCAAAACCCGTGGCGATGACGTTGATAAGCGTAGTATCGATGTTTACGTGGTAAATTTTATCGAAAATAAGCGCAGGAAGAGCGAAGCAAAGCGCGTAGTTTATGAAAACGGAGGCGTTTTTTTGCTCAAAGACCTTAAATTTTTTAGCCCCGTAGCCCGAAGCGATAATGATAAAAATAGATAATAATTGCGTAAACATTTGCGTAATCCGAGTTATAAATTTTAAAAAACCGATTATACGGCGGCTCGCATTAAAGAAAAATAAAATTTAATTGAATTACTTAACATCGCCTTAACGGGTTTTTGTATATAATCTCGCGTTAAATTTAAAAAAGCGAGAAATAATGAAAAAATTTATCAAATTTATCGCGGTTTTAGCCGTGCTGGCTGGGGTGGGTTACTACTTTTACGATAAAAATTTTAACGTCCCGCAAGGCGATCAGTTTATCACCTCAAAAGCCGTTCGCGGCGAGCTCGTAAAAAGTATCGAAAGCAACGGCGAGATCTACGCTACCGAGCTAATCGACGTTGGCGCGCAGGTTGGCGGCCAGATTAAAAAACTATACGTCAAACTAGGAGACGTCGTAAAGGCCGGCGACATGATCGCTGAAATCGACTCGGCAACCCAGCAAAATAACGTAGATACCAAAAAAGCGCAGCTTGGGATTTATGAAGCGAAGTTAAATTCAGCCAAAGTCGCGCTTGAGATTTCAAAGACTAAATTTAAGCGCGAACAAGAGCTCTTTGCTAAAAACGCGACCTCAAAAGAGGAGTTTGAAAACGCTAAAAACACCCTAGCAGCAAACGAAGCTTCGCTAAAAGAGATCGAGGCGCAAATCGTGCAGGCTAAAATCTCTCTAAACACCGCTCAGATCGACCTAGGCTATACTAAAATCACCGCTCCAAAAGGCGGCGTCGTGGTCTCCGTGCAGGTCGAGGAAGGTCAAACCGTAAACTCAAACCAAATTACGCCCACTATCGTAAACATCGCCGATCTAAGCAAAGTTCAGCTAAAAATGGAGATCGCCGAGGGCGACATCACGAAGATAAAAGTGGGCTCAAGAGTCGAGTACTCGATACTCTCCGAGCCAAATCGTAAATTTTACGCCCGTATTAGCTCGATAGATCCAGGTCTAACCACGCTAAGCAACGGCAAATACAAAACTACCTCAAGCTCAGGCTCGACCACCTCTAGCTCGAGCAGCTCGGCGATCTACTACTACGCTAAGGCCGTTGTAGATAATCCTGACGGCACGCTAAGGATCGGCATGACTACGCAAAATACCATCATCCTAGATAGCGTAAAAAACGCCGTCATTGTGCCTTCGATCGCTATCAAAAAAGAGGATGGAAAAAGCGTAGTTTACGTACTCAAAAAAGGTAAAGACGGGCTAGATACGGCTGAGCGAAGAGAGGTACAGACGGGACTAATAGATAGCCTAAAAACTCAAATTCTAAGCGGAGTAGAGGAAGGCGAGGAAGTCGTGACGAAGCGAAATTCGGCGGCTGAGATCAGCAAAATGCTTGAAAAAGAGAAAAGAAAAATGGGCTTTTAAGGTAGTATCTTGAAAAATTTGATAGAACTTAAAAATTTAAGTAAGAAATTTAAACTCGGCGATAACGTGTTTGACGCGCTAAAAGACGTAAATTTAACCATAAAAAAGGGCGAGTTTATCGCTATCATCGGGCAGAGCGGATCTGGTAAATCCACACTCATGAATATCCTTGGCTGCCTAGATAACCCAAGCGGCGGACAGTATCTGCTGGAGGGCGCCGATATATCTAAATTTAAAGGCGACGAGCTAGCGCGTTTGCGTAGAGAAAAATTTGGCTTTATCTTTCAGCGCTATAACCTGCTATCTACGCTAACCACACTGCAAAACGTAGCTCTACCTAGCGTATATGCCGGCGTTTCTAAAAAAGATCGCGATAAAAAGGCCGGCGAGCTTTTAGAAGGTCTAGGGCTTGGCGAAAAGCTGCAAAATTTACCGAATAAACTTAGCGGTGGACAGCAGCAGCGAGTCTCGATCGCTAGGGCGCTCATCAACGGCGGCGAGATCATCCTGGCAGACGAGCCGACGGGTGCGCTAGATAGCAAAAGTGGCCTCATGGTGATGGAAATTTTAACAAATTTGCACAAGCAAGGCCACACCATCATCATCGTCACGCACGACCCAAATATCGCCGCATACGCAAACCGCGTCATCGAGATAAAAGACGGTAAAATTTTAAGCGATACGGTAAAAAGCGAGGAAATTTTCGCCTCCGAAAAACCTAGCCCAAAGCGTAAAAATATCTTTAGCTTTTACAAAGATCAGTTTATCGAGAGCTTTAAAATGTCGATAAACGCGATACTTAGCCACAAACT
>CALCKS010000305.1 GCA_937965895.1 uncultured Campylobacter sp. | reverse complement strand
ACCCTATCCAAGGCGGGCGAAATTATCAAACTAACCAAAAACGAAACCTCTTTGTTGCAGCTGCTTTTAAGCTCTAGCGGGCGGATCGCAAGCGGCCTTGAGATAGAAAATGAGCTGTTTGAGGACTATGGCGGATATGACGACAAACGGGTAAGAAATATCATATCCAGATTTCACCGAAAAATCGGCTATAAGCTGATAGAAAACATCTACTCGCAAGGATACAGAATAAAATGGCGATAGTGGACATTAAGAAAAACCATCAGAGATTTGAGACGATATTTTCAAATTCCGGCGTCGGCATCTTCATCGTGGACAAGAAAAGAAACATTATGGAGTGCAACGAGACCTTTTGTAAAATTTTCGGCTACGAATACGACGAGATCATCGGCAAATCCGCGCAAACCATACATCTAAGCGAGGAAAAATACCTGCATTTCGCAGATATCGCCTTTAATAAAGTAAGGAAAAACGAGGCCTTGCAGCTAAACTACGAGCTAAGGCACAAAAGCGGCAAAGGGCTGTGGATTAGAATTTCGGGCGACTCCATATCGGGAAACGACGAGGTGCTTTGGATAGTGGTGGACATTACCAAAAGAGTGATGGCGGAGAAGAAATTAAAGCAAAGCAGGCTGAAGGTCAAGCGGCTAAATTTAACTCTCAACCACGAGATCGAGGAGCAGCTAAAGCTCATAAGGCGCCAAGACGAGCAGCTGCAGTATCAATCAAGGCTCGCTCAGATGGGCGAAATTTTAAATATGATAGCGCATCAATGGAGGCAGCCGCTGTCCGCTATCTCGGCTACGGCTTCGTATCTGAGCGCCGGCTGCTTGATGGCGGATAAATTTGACAAAACCGCCCTTTTGGAGGAGCTCGGCAAGATCGAGCAGTACTCCAAGCACCTATCCGAAACGATCGATGAATTTAGAAATTTCTTTAAGCCCGCCAAGATCAAGGAGGTTACGAGCTTAGAGGGGCTTTGCAATATGGCGATAAATATCGTAAAAGCGATACTACAAAACCAAAAGATTAAAATTTACACGAAATACGGCTGCAATCAGACTCTGCTCACATATAAAAACGAAGTTTCGCAGGTTATTTTAAACATCATAAAAAACGCGCAGGACGCCTTTTTGGAAAGAAATATCGACGACGGCGTTATCGAAATTTCAACCTACATCGAAAAATCTTATCTTTGTTTAAGCGTAAAAGACAATGCAGGCGGCATCAAAAAGGAGATCGCGGATAAAATTTTCGATCTGTATTTTT
>CALCKS010000304.1 GCA_937965895.1 uncultured Campylobacter sp. | reverse complement strand
CGCTGGAGCTACTGTCGGAGTGTGTGTTGGCGTAGGTTTTTAAAACGTCCGCTATTTCGCGCTCTACGGGCTCATAAGCAAGCCCCGAAGCGGTGTAATCAAAATAGTGCACGCCAGGTTTTAGGATGATATTTTTTCGTATTTCGTCTAAATTTGCCATTTTTACTCTTTAAATTTGATGCGGTAATTATATTAAATTTTCGCAAATTTAGGGCTTTTGCTGTGGAAATGATTTAGTAAATTTGGAGATTAAATTTGAGCAAGCTAAATTTAACCGCAAAGCGGCAAATTTAACTTGATAGAGCAGAGAAGCGCGAGCCATAGAGGCTCACGACCATTTTATTGTTTGTTTATAAAATTTTTCTCTAGCCACTCGATAGCTTTTGCTTCGGTTTCGAAGCGTCCGCTTTTAGCGACTTGATTTTGCCCCTCGTAGAAGCGAATCCTGATACCGTCTTGGACGCTATCTACCTTTACTCTGGTGATCTTATCTTTGTTTAGATAGACCCTATCGTTTAGTTTTACGTACATTTTTTCTCCCTTAAATTGATGTGGTTTTATTTCTTTTTATCTTTTTTGTCGTCTTTAGTTGTGTCATTTTTCTCGCCGTCTTTTTTCAAAAACAACTCCTTAAAGCGCTTATCCGCAAAATCCTCGATATCGTTTTGAAGCTGTCTATAGGCATTTATGAGCTCATGCGCGCGCTCGTTTAGCGTCGTGCCTGCGTTTTCTCCGCCGCCCTGCCTAGTCGTAAAAAGCTCCTCTTTTAGATTTTTTTGTAAAATTTGCAGATGAGTCCAGCATTTTTTATAGTTCATTCCTAGGATTTCGGCGGCCTTTGAGATCGAGCCGACCTCGGCGATGACGTCTAGGACTTCGGTTTTACCCTTGCCGAAGATAAGCTCGCCCTCGTCGTTTTCTATCCAAGTTTTGGTTTTTACTCTCATCTTTTTTCCTTTCTTCTCCTTAAAACACCCCAACTGGCAGTATTTTACGTCGATTTTATAGTCTTTTAGCGTCGAGCGTATCGTCTTTAGCCCCACGCCCGCAGCCGCGTCTCTAGCGTCTTTGCAAAGTATCCTGTTCTTTTCGTCGGTCATCTGCTTTAGCTGCGTCATCACGGTGTATTTGCCCCGTCCGTTTTCCAGCCCGCCAAACTGCCCTAGCTCGCAGTTGTCGATCTTTACGCCCATTTTTTCGGCTTCGTCGCTAACCAGCCCGACCTCTACGCCTAGTTTTGCGGCGATCTTAAACGCCGCGCCGCAGTCCAGCCTGCCCTTTGGATTTAGCAGTTTTGTTATCAGTTCGCGGATTTGCTCACTCATAGATTCTCTCCGCGCCGCTATACACGTTTATGTTTTCGCCGCGAGCAAAGCCGCACAGCGTGAGGTTAAATTTACGCGCTATCACGACGCCAAGGCTAGTAGGAGCCGTGCGCGAGACGAGCACGGGGATGCCGTGCATGACGGCTTTTGCGACCATCTCAGAGCTTAAGCGCCCGCTCACCATCAAAAACGAATTTTGTAGCTGCGAGCCGGCTAGTATAGCTTTGCCGACGGCTTTGTCTATGGTATTGTGCTGAGCGATATCCTCGCCGATGTGAAACTGCTCGCCGCTCACGAAAAGCTTGGCCGTGTGCACGCAGCCCGTCATCTCGTAAAGCTCGCACTGCGTGTAAAACTGCCCCATCTGGCGCAAAATTTCGTCTTTGTGAAATTTTACGTCGGCCTTTATAGAGCGTGCCGCCATAGCCTCAGGGTCGATGTTTGCCGTCGAGCTGCGTCCGCAACCGCTAATTATCACCTTTTCCTCGTCAAACTGCTCGAGGCGCTTTTCGTTGATTTTAGCCTTTACCCACACGCTTAAAGCGTCGCCTGAAAGCTCTATACTCTCGATATCCTCAGGACTTGCGATCAAATTTTCGCTGATGAGATAGCCCGTAGCTAGAGCCTCCTGATCGGTCGGTGTCGCCATGAGCGCGCCGAAACGCTTGCCGTTTATGTAGATCTCAAGCTTGATCTCGCGCACCAAA
>CALCKS010000303.1 GCA_937965895.1 uncultured Campylobacter sp. | reverse complement strand
GTGAGCTCGGCGCGAGCGAGACGGAGGCTAAATTTATATTTTTGAAAGGGCTCAAATTTTAAAAATAACCGCAATTTTAATCATAACTTTTAACGTTTTACTTTTTGGTGGGATTATTTGGACTATATTTTGGCGCAATCCTAGCAAGCTCAGCCGACGTCAACTCGCTGCAATAAAAGCGACTTCCGCCGCACTTGCAGATAGTGCCCATAAATGTTGCATACTGCCTAAACAACATTAGCTATTCACACTTTATCGCACGACTTAAAAAGCAAAGGTTGCTTTAAAATAATTTTTGGGAGCAATTCGGCTCCCGAATTAATTTTTTAAAGTGGATTTTTTAAATACCAAATTTCGTCAAATTTTTCAATCGCATATTTACGAGCTCTCTCTCCGCTTGCAAATTTTATTTCAATTACAAGCTCGGCATGCTTATGGTCTATCATGTTTATTTTATAAACAGAGGCATCAAGTATCTTATCTGATTTAATATTTTCTAGCTCTTTTTCTATTTTTTTTGGCTATTTTATCTTGCTCGTCTTTGCTATCAGTTTTAACTAAAAATGCCATATCGACTGGATTATTTTTGAAGGTTTTAACGACTTTTTCACCTAATTCCTCAGGCGTTTTTGCCTCGTCGCTTCCGCAACCGACCAGCACGAATGCAGCCAAAACCAATGAAAATAAAATCTTTTTCATTTTTCTCCTGTTAATAAATTTATATAAAATTTTATCGTTTTTTTTGTAAAGTCAAGCTTGCTTCATTTGAACTGTAGATGGTTGCATTTGCTTGACAGGACCGATATCAATAACCTTGTCAAAAGTAAATTTAAGCTCCTCTTGGTGCGTGATCATGAGTACGCCAAGACTCGGAAAGTCGCACATGAGATTAGCAAGAAGCTCTTTTGCCAGTGCGCTATCAAGCGCCGATGTCGCCTCGTCAAGCAGCAAAAACGCAGGCTGCGTAAAATAAACCCTCGCAAATGCAAGCCTTTGCGCCTCGCCTCCGCTTAAAATCTTGCCCCAGTCTTTGATCTCGTCTAGCTCGGGGGTAAATTTCTCTAGCCGTACTCGTCGTAAGATCCCCTCAAAATCGGCGTCTGCGCTTTGTAAGTCGCTAGGATACGCGATAAGCTGCCTTAGGTTCATACGCGCTAAAAACGGCTTTTGCGGCACGACCATAGTCCCGCACGGCACGCAAACCTCACCCGAGCCGTGATCCCAGATGCCCGCGATATACCTAAACACGCTGCTTTTGCCCGTTCCGCTAGCTCCGCGCAGTAGCGTCCATTCGCCGCTTTTTACGTTTAAATTTAGCCCGCATACCAGCTTTTCGCCGCTTGGGGTAAAAATTTGCAAATTTGAGCATTTTAGCTCGTTTTGTTTGCTACTCTCGTCAAATTTAACGCTCTCAAATTTATCCTGCATCAAATTTGCCGCCGTTACTCGGGCGGAGTCGTTCACTCCGTCAAGGTTGCTGTTTTGTTCGTCAAATTTAGCGCCAAATTTGATCTTGGAGTCCGCCGCCTGCGCGATCTCGACAAATTTATACACGCGCTCTACGCTCGCGGCCCACTCCATGATCTGTTTATAGTAGTCCATAAACCACGCAAAGCCGTCCTGCACGCTATAAAACGCCGAGCGCGCACGCATCATGTCGCCAAATGTCATCGCCCGCGCGAAATAAAGCGGCAAACAGGCGAAAATCGGGATTAGATTCGTGATTTTTAAGTAGCTAGCCGAAAAGCACTCTAGGCGAAACTCGGTGTTCATGATGACACGCCAGTTGCGCACTACCTCGCCAAAACTCGTTCTAAAGCGCGATTTTTCAGCGCCGGCGCCATTCATTAGCGCGACGGCTTCAGCGTTTTCGCGGGTGATGAGCAAATTTGCGCGGTAGTCGGCCTCAACCTGCTGTTTTTTGTAGTTTAGGCGCTTTAAGCTACGGCCGATGAAGTGCGTAATAAGCGAGCTAGCGAGCGTATAAACGAGCGCGACGTAGACCAAAAAGCCTTCTATCGCGAACTCGCGGCCAAACGCACTAAAGCGCAGTACCTTTGACGCCTCCCAAAGAATAAATGTGAAAGCAAAAAGCTTGGAGAGGTTATAAACCATGGATTTTATGAGATTTACGCTTTTGTCGGCGAGCAGGAGGCTGTCCTCTGCGATACGCTGATCCGGGTTATCAAAGCCAGCAGCGCCGGACAATCGGTAGAAATTTGCGTTTTTTAGCCATAGATTTTCCATCTCTTCGCTTAGGTTCTCGCGCCACGAGATCACGAGCAGCTTTTTAAACCAGTTTCCTATCACGATAAAAAGCACGATAACGGCGGTATAGGCGAGAAATTCGCCCACAAGCGGGAGCATGAGATTTTTTTCAAATTTCTCGATCGCGTCGTAAAATTTTTTATCCCAAGCGTTCATTAGCGTCGCGACCTTGACGATGGCTAGGCTAGCCCCCAGTGTCACGGCCAGCATCGCCCACGCCACTAGCGAGCGCTTACCCGTCCAAAACCAGCTCGCGATGATGAAAAATTTCTTTAAAATCTGCAAATTTAGCCTTTTTGTTTGGTTTTTGCGCTCTGCTACGAGCGATAAATTTACGTTCAGAGATTTTTATGCGGCGCAAATTAGCCTAAATTTGGCCTGCTTTGTTCAAATTTAAAACGCGAAGCGGTATGTTTATTTACCGCTTCGAAAAAGCTGAAATTTACGCAAATTTGATCCCGCAAAGTTCTTTAATACGTATAGTTAAACGTCAGCGTGAAATTTCGCGGATCGCCGTAGAAGTTGTTCATGCCGGTTCTGTTTTGCGTATTCATAAAATACTTTTTGTCGGTTATGTTTTTGACCGCGAGTCCGAGGCTGAAATTTTTGTTGAAAAAGTAGTTTACGTTCGCATCCCAAAGCGCGTATGCTTTTTGCGTAGGCGCTACGTAGGCTACGTTTTGATAAAAGCCCGAAGTCGCGCTCTGCCATCTAACTCCGGTGCCAAAGCTTAGCTTTTGGCTGCTAGAAAACGGTATCTCGTAGCTGGTGTAAATTTAAACAAGTGCTTAGGTACGTAGGATTTTGCGTTCGCGCCTTTGTCGTAGTTTACGTTTGTAGAGGTCTTTTTCTCGCTTTTCATATAGACGCTTTTGTTAAACGTATAGCCAGCAAAGAGGTTCCACCTATCCGTTAGCGCGCCTGAAATTTCAAGATCTAGGCCGCGGCTTCGCACCTTGCCCTCGGCGATGCTGTTGGCGGTATTTAGCGGATCTTGGATGGCTCTGTTTTCTTGTACTACCTGAAATAGCGCGACCGCAGTGTTTAGCGCGCCATCAAAGTACTCTGATTTTACGCCGGTTTCTACGTTGTAGCCTACGATCGGTTTTAGGATGTTTTTGTTCGCGTCCGTCGCGCTTTGATGCTTAAAGATCTCTGCGTAGCTAACATACCAGCTGTGATTTTTAGCAAAATCCCAAGTAAGACCCGCATAAGGCGCGAAATGATTTTTGGTGAGATTTAGCGTCTTTTTACTCGTGTGGTTTTTGAGGTCGTCCCATTTTTTGTCGTATTTTACGCTGGTAAATCTGCCGCCTACTAGCAAGTGCCAATCATCCGTGAAGTTATATCTCGTGCCGATACCAAATGCTCGCTGGTAAATTTTAGTCGTGTATAGGTCGTCATCCGTTATCGTGCTACCGTCCCAGTTTGGCTCGGCTATCGCGGCGCCGTTCCAGTTATATAGCCCGATACCAAGCGAGCTTAGGCTGGCGTTTGGCGCCCATTTGTCGTGGCGTGTAAATTTCTCGCGAGAGAGCGAGCCGTTTACGAAAAACTCGTGCTTACGCCCAAAAAGCTCGTATTTGCCGTCCGCGCCGATTTGCAAATTTACCTCGTCCGATTCATTGTCGTATTTTCTAAATCTCAAGTTGTGCGTCGGTCTTGCGATCGCGACGTTATATGGGTTCGTGCCGCCCATCGCGCCAAATTTAAACATGCCTTCGCTTTTAGTGTAGTTTAGTTTGGCGTAGATTTTCGTATCGTCGCTAAGTTGATGCGAAAGCTCAGTAAAGGCGTTAAATTTCTCGTATTCGCTTTTATCCCAGCTCGAACCGAAATAGCTTTTGCGGCTCAAATTTAAAAGATTGCCGCCAGCATCGCTAGCCGGTACGCCGTAGATATCGTAGACGCCGATCGTTCTTTGCCAGATGAGGCCGGTAGTTAGCATCGTTTTATCAGTGAGATCAAACTCAAGCGTACTGCCCAGCGCCTCTCGGTGACCGTTTTTGTGGTTTTTAAACGAGCCTGTTTTGTTTAGGATTCCGATTAGTCTACCGCGGATCGTGCCGTCTGTGTTTAGCGCGTTGGTTACGTCAAACGAGCCTCTGTAGTTGTTCCAGCTGCCCATACTTAGCCCTAGATTTATTCCAAGCTCGTCGCCGGGGCGCTTGCGGACTAGATTTACCGTGCCACCAGGTTCGCCGTTACTCTGCGTAAGTCCCGCTACGCCGCGTAGTACCTCGACGCGGTCGTAAAACTTGAGATCCGTAAATTCTTTTGAAAATCCAAGTGTACCTTGAGCCGTGATAGATACTGAGGATGCGACGCCGTCTTCTTGGATGTTGTCGATGTTAAATCCTCTAGAGACGATGCGGTCGCGCCCGCTGTCGCGATAAAGCGTGATGCCGCTCGCGTAGTTCATCGCCGTATCGACGTCTTTTAAATTTAGGTCTTTGATGAGCTGATTTGAGACAACGGAGACTGATTGCGGAGTCTCGCGGATACTGAGATTTAGACCCGTGGCGGTGCTCATATTTCCCGTCGTATACGAGCCCGTACCCTCGGTCGTCGATAGGTCGGCTTTACCGTATGCGGTGACCTCGCCGAGGTTTGCATCGACTGCGTAGAGCGAGCAAGCAAGGCACATAGATAAGCCTATAAATTTGCAGTGAGCGTTCAAAATTTTCTCCTTAATATTGATAATGATTAGGCGAATTATATTTCAAAATATTTAAGAAAAAATAAAGAACAAACAAGCACTAAATAAGAAAAATCAGGGGTTAAATTTGAGCGGATAGATTTGGTATTTTAAGTGAAATTTGAATAAAAAGCGAAGGTGAATTCGGATCAAATTTAAAATTCAGCGAGCGCCATAAAGCGCTCGCTATGTAAAAGAATTAAGCACCTATGATGATGTGGCTAGCTTTGATTATAGCAGTTACTTCATCGCCCGCTTTTAGAGCTAGATTTTTAGCAGATTCGTTAGTGATGATAGCACTTAGCTTATCGCCACCTGCTATCTCGATATCTACTTC
>CALCKS010000302.1 GCA_937965895.1 uncultured Campylobacter sp. | reverse complement strand
TAGCTAACGGCGAATATATAATGACTACTAGAAACGTAAGCCTAATATCTACTACCGATAAAGAGGGTGCTACTGTAACGTACGGTGCATTAGGAGCCTACGATCCTCAAAATGAGTACAACACATGGCCCCTTACTCCAGGGAATAACTACTATTTACCTCGATATCAGCCAAACGACGTTACTATCTCGGCGACGGGTCAAAAGATACTAAACGTAGGTAAAATAAACGCCGTAGGCGACATAAATTTAACTGCACACATTACTCAGGCGGAGTCTGCGACTACTTTCGGTACCGGTATACATAATGCCCCACATCCTAGCTCTTACTGGGCCAGCTTAAACAAAAAAGTACCTCTGCATATAGCAGGCAAAAGCGTAACGATAAACCATACCGCAGCGGACGGTATAGATGACGGAATATTAAATTTAAGAGGATGGGGTTGGGCTAATCAAGGGGACTTTACTATAAACGCAAGCGGCTATAAAACTTTAAACGGCTTTAGTGAGTCGGGTATGTCTATAACTAGCTATGGCGATAATGGCTCTATAGTTTTAAACACCAATGCGACAGTAGCAGGTTCAACGGCGAAATTTGGAGACCACTCTACTGGCGGGGGCATCCAGCTAAGAGCCAAAAATCTAAATATCAATGCTACTGCAGCAAACGGCATAACTGACTCCGAAGTTAGCTATGGTAACTTCTATGGATATAAAGCGAGCGGTAAAGCTACCATAAAGGCTGTAAATCAAAAGAGCGTGGATATCGGATGGCTAAGGGGATTTAACTCTGCGGACGATAGTAAAAAGATGGATGTGGACATAAATCTAAGCACCAATATATCGGACGCAACCGTCAGTATAGGTATAAGGGATACCGGTCTATCTTACGGTATAGGTCACCGTATCGATACTACGCCTGATGAAATGGTAAAAAATGTAAAGCTAAGCGCAACGGGACAAAAAACATTTAAGATAAAAGACATCGGTGCCGTAGGCGACGTAGATGTTAATATCAAGGGTAGCGGCTTGCATTCTACGGCAGAATTTAGAGGAAGCATAATCGGTAAGAATGTCAATATAAATTTAAACGATTTATCGAATGCATCGTTTGCATACGGAATTGCCGCCAACGAAAATTTAACGATAAAATCAGGAACAAACAATTACTTGCAGAGCATAACCTTTAGTACCTCGGAAGGATTGTCGGGCAAGAATGTCGATTTAGATTTCTCTAACGTTATAGCGCCTATTTACTTTTATAACGTTACTGCGCAAGATAGCTTAAGCTTTAAAGGGTATGCCGGCGATGAAGTATCGACGCTACGTTCGATTATCTTCAATAGTACAGCTACTGATTTTACCGCAAATATTATAAATGCAAAAGGACACTTAAACGGCAATCCAGCAAATAGCACCATCAAAACATTAATCCTAAAAGGAGGGGTAACGAATCCGGCAAGTATAGAAGCAGCAGGAAATAATACAGATTTTACCGTAATGACCGGCGGGCTAAGCAAACTACAAACTTTGGATCTTAGCAACTA
Source organism: uncultured Campylobacter sp. (assembly GCA_937965895.1). Lineage (GTDB taxonomy): Bacteria > Campylobacterota > Campylobacteria > Campylobacterales > Campylobacteraceae > Campylobacter_A. Next base: position 246 of record CALCKS010000302.1, on the reverse strand, counting down.
TGTAAACGCAAGCGGTAAGACTATTGCGACTGTTGCGGCTACCAATATCGATATTGCGTCCATAAAAGGTTCAGCCACTAAAGATGTTTTGAGTATAGCCTATGCTACAAACACCAAACTAAAGACCGTAGATACCGGTACGGGCGACGACGAGGTAACCTTTGGCGGAAATACTACTCAAACCCACGATATAACCGTAAACCTAGGCGAAGGAAACGATACTATCACTACTGCGGCATTAACCGC
>CALCKS010000301.1 GCA_937965895.1 uncultured Campylobacter sp. | reverse complement strand
GCGTTTACAGCGTGGAGGACGTGAACTACCTCTGTCCGCACTGCATCGCTAGCGGTGCGGCTGCGGCTAAATTTGACGCCAGCTTCATACAGGACGCCGACCCTCTGCCGCCGGGCGTTGCGGACGCGAAGAGCAAAACCGAGGAGCTATTTAAAAGGACGCCCGGATATTTTAGCTGGCAAGGGGAACACTGGCTTGCTTGCTGCGACGACTACTGCGAGTTTTTGGGCGACGTAGGCACGAAGGAACTGCAGGAGATGGGTATTGCCGATGAAGTCTTTGCAGACTACGCCTTGCGCGAGGAATTTGCAGTAGAGGACGTGCGTGATTACCTCGTCGCGGGCGGCGATATGGCGGGCTATCTGTTTCGTTGCACCCACTGCGGCAAGTATCAAATTTATGTCGATGCGAGTTAAATTTGAGAGAAAACTTGAAAAATTTTACTCGCCTGGACCCGCATCTTGAAAACGTAAAATTTAGTTTGTTAAAATTTGACGTTATTTTTCTTTTGTATTGATGGTTTTAAACTGCGCCATGCTTGGCGGTTGCAAGCGTAGCAGTCTCCTCTTGCTTGCAGGCTACCTTAAGCGGTAGCGAATGCAGTGAAGCTAAAGTAGAACTTCGCTGGCTTTTTAAATTTTGGCCGAGTCAAATTTGCAGATTTAGTCCCGTTGCAAATTTAAAATATGTAGCGCGACGGCACACCGAACCAGTGCTTAATCAATATGCTTTTGCGTACTTGCACTATTTTATTAATTTCCTTATCGCATAGCTCTTGGCGAATCCATACGTTCCGCTACTTAAATCAAATTTAAAATCTTCATTAAGCGAGGTATCGTAAATAGCGTTCACTGCCGCTTTGAAATTTGCATCATCTTCGACAAATAAAAAATACAAAAACTTTTTATTTTTATAAAAGACGATTACGGGACGATATCCGAATGCATAAATTGTATAGAAATATGATATTTCCTCTTTTTTTGTTTTTATATTATTTCCGGTAATAAAATTTTGATTGGTAATACATATGCATCGCCTTTTATAATTTAATATCTCGCAACACATAATGTAAAATAGAAAAATTGAAACGGCGGATATGACAATCATAGACAAGATACTGCCGTCTATGATATTAAACAAAACGAATAGCAAAAACATGCAAATAAGCATCCTAGCAACAAAAAAAGAATTTGTATTTTGATAGCAATACAGAACCTTCTCATCGTCATCAAGCCTGGCGCCTTTAGGCAAATCATAATCACTCAAATTTGAGCCTTTCGTTTTTAAATTTTAGCAGAGTTAAATTTGTAAATTTAGCAGGATATGAGACAAATATTCCAGACAGAATGGTCGTAGTTTAAATAAATTTTTCTTGCCCGCAAAGGAGCGGACTAGTC
>CALCKS010000300.1 GCA_937965895.1 uncultured Campylobacter sp. | reverse complement strand
AGTCTAAGATAGAAGAGATCCTAAACAAAATAAGCAAACTAAAGCCCGCCGACAAAGTAAAAATCACATACCACGACGGGCAGGGCTACGTGAGTATAGATGGGCTGGTTTCGGGCGTAAATCAAATGGATAAAAGCTTAACGGTAGTAAAGACGAGGGTTAAATTTGACGATATTTACGCGGTTGAGGTTGTTTCGTGAGTCGGGATTTTGCGGTGTGCGAGATACTATAGACGGCACAAATTTTGATCTGCCCGCACTTCTCTTGACGGCTAAAAAATGCGGCGCAATCCTAAGTGCGCTAAAATCGGAACAGTAAGATTTGCCTTGATTAAGCCGCCTTGCGCTATCTCAAGTGCGTGCTTTGGGTGCGTTAAATTTGGTCGCACTCCGTTTGCAAAAACATTATGCGCGACGGGGCTTTTGCTGATTTGCGGCCGTTTGAGAAAAGCCGCGCACTAAAATTTCTAGTTTTTTGTCGCTTCGGCGAGAAATTCTCGCTCGATCGTTTGGATGACGGCTTGCGGCGAGAGATCTTTCATGCAGGCGTGGGTTTTTAGCGGGCAGACGCGCTCCATGCAGGGCATGCACTCTAAATTTAGGTGCAGGATGCGGGCGTTTTCGTTGCGCCACGGACAGGTCTGCGTAAATCTCGTCGGCCCAAAAAGCGCGATCGTAGGCGTCTTGTAGGCTGCGGCGATATGCATCGGACCGCTGTCGTTCGTGATAAATATCCCGCCGCTTTGCCCGATGCCGCCGATATTTTCACAAAGCTCCCGCACGCTCGTTTTACCCGCTAGATTTTCGCACTCCGCGCCGTTTTCGCGTAAAATTCGCTCGATCTGCTCGCACATATCGCGCTCGCCCGCGCCGCCAAAAATCATAATCTTAAATTCGTCTTTAAAATGCAGCGCCACCTGCGCGAAGTAGACCGGATACCAGCGTTTGGCGCTTCCGTAGCTAGCGCCCGGATTTAGCCCGAGTACCGGAGCGTCAAATTTGCGCGGTTCAAAGTAGAGCTTCAGCTCGTCGTCCGCCCGTTTTAAATTTAACGCCGATTTGACGAATTTTAGGTATTTTTGCACCTGATGCGCGCCGTCTTTGCTCTTTTTAAATGCAAATTTTCGTCCCGCCCGCGCTCCGAAAAGCAAAATTTTACTCGCAAACGAGCTTCTAAAGCTAAACACCGCGTCGAATTCGCCGAGATTTCTCGTCTGCCAAAATAGCTGCCAGAGCCTAAATTTAGCCTTTTTGCTGTTATCCACGATGACGCGTTCACAGTTTGGGTGAGCCTTAAAAAGCTCGCACGCCGCAAACGAGCCGAAAAATACGATTTTGACGGGCTCTTGCGTCTCTTTTTTTAAATTTTGCGGATTTTGATTTTCTTGCTCGCTTGCCATCAAATTTACGCCGCCGTCTGCGTCAAATTTATCGCTTAAATTTGCCGCACCGTTTTTAAAAATTTGAATTTCTTGCGTTACCGAGCCGAAATTTTGCGATGAAAAGCTAAAATCTCGCTCATTTTTAAATTTGCCCGCCGAATTTCTCGCGTCAAACGCCGCCGTATGCTTTGCGATGGCCTCTACCGCGGCGCTTGCCATCACGGCGTCGCCCAGCCAGGTCGGCAGCTCAATCAAGATTCGCACGTACTATCTCCAGCGTCGCGTTCGCGTTTTTTTCGATACTAAACTCGCTAGCAAGCGCCAAATTTCGCTCTTGTAGCATTGCCAGTCGCTCGTCGTCGTTTAGGATCTCGTCGATCAGAGCGCAGATGTCGTAGTCTTGCGGCGAGCTCATCACAAATTCATCAGGCAGTATCTCCGCGGCGCCGTTTTGAGCGGTCGTGATAGCGACGCAGCCGTAGCTAAGCGCCTCTAAAACGACGTTTGAAAACGGTTCGTACGCCGTCGGGAACAAAAACAGCTCGCTGCCTTCATAAAATCTCGCCGCGCTTTTTTGAGCGCCCGTAAACACGGCGTTTAGACCTAGCTCTTTGGCTAGATTTTTGTAGCGGGCAGCGTTTTTGTCACGGCCGACTATTAGGCAGTTTACGCGGGTTTTTAGGCGAGCCGCGATGCGTAAAAACTCCTCCGCGCCCTTGCGTTTAAAGCCGCTTCCCACAAACAGCAGCGTCGGTAGGTGAAAATCAAGCCCGAATTCCTCGCAAAGAGCGAGCTTTGCTGAGCCTTTTTGTACGCGCATAGGCAAATTTACGCCGTTATAGACGACTGCGATCTTTTCCTCGGCGATGCCGTAGGTCTCGCAAATTTGACGCTTTATAAAATTTGAGTTGGCGATGATTTTTTTAGCGTTTTTAAAAGTTCGCTTTTCAAGGTAGGGAATGACGAAATTTAGGGGATTTGTGAACCAAAAAGGCTTGGTTTTCATATAGACTTTGTGCACGCCGTCGCCCGCACGGTAGATGTCGGCGCAGGTGATGCGCTCAAGGCTAAAATAAATCTCGTCCGTGCCCTTTTGCCGCTTGGCTTGCGCGTTAAAACGCAGGGCTTTGATCCACGAGCTTAGTTTTTTGCTGCCGTTAAATCCGCGCGTCTCGCACGCAACGCCCGAGTCTTTTAGGGCTTTAACGAGCCTTGAGAGATATCTCTGCGCCCCGCCGATAGCGTCCAGATCGAGCCTTAAAAATACTATTTTTTTCATGTTTGCCTTTTAAAATTTAGCGCTATTTTATAAGTTTTTTGATGAATTTTAGGTTATGCCTAGCGGGCGAGGGGATGAGGGCGTAAATAAGTATAAGCGTAAAATAGGTATAATCGCGCAAAAAAGGAAAATCGTGAAAATTTTGCTCGTTAGAAACGATAACATCGGCGATCTCATCTGCACAACGCCAGCGATTGAAGCGCTGCGAAAGGCTCATCCGTGCGCACAGATAGATATCGTGGTAAACAGCCTAAACGCATGCGTCGTTCGCGGCAATCCATTTTTAAATAAAATCTATATCTACACTAAACCAAAGCACGTAAAAGGGCTGGCGGCAAAAGTACGGGCGTTTTGGGGAAAATGTAAAATTTTGCTTCAAATTCGCCGCGAAAAATATGATGCAACCGTGATTTTTAGAAGCGCTTATTCGCCCTCTGCTGCGATATTTGCCAGAGCCGCCGGAGCTAAAACGACGATAGGCGCAGCAAAGCAAAACGAGGGCGGTTCGTTAATAACGCATAAACTAAACTTTAATCTGCCTCCTCACGAGGCGCTACTTTGCTGCGAGCTAGTAGCGCCGCTTGGAGCGAAATTTGACGGAGAAAAGACGCTTTACGTACCTAGCTTTAAAAGCGAGAAATTTAAGGATTTTGTATTTTTTCACGTATCCTCGAGGGTGGAGCAAAACCGCATGGACAAGGCTAAAATTTTACGGATTTTGGGATTTTTAAAGCAAAATTTCGGACGCGTCGCCGTTAGCGCAGAGGATGTAAAATTTGGCGAAAAAGTAGCGCGAGAGGCGGGCGTAGAGTTTGCTGCGACTGCGAGCCTAGATGAACTTGCAGGCTACATCTGGGCGGCTAAATTCGTCCTCACGCTTGACGGAGGCGTAGCGCACCTAGCACCGGCACTTGGGGTAAAAACGGTGCTCGTGCTTGGCAAAACGGACGCCGCTCGCTGGGCTCCCATTTACGGCGGCGCGCCGTGCACCGTGCTGCAAAGCGCTAGCAAAAGGGCGCAGGACGTCGCGGACGAGGAAATCTACGAGGCGGTCAAAAATATATGAAAAAAACAGATAAAATCAACATCCTAGAGCTTGAAAGCTCGCTGGGTTTCGGCGGGCAGGAGCACCGCACACAGCGCGTCATAAACGGACTAAACAAGGATAAATTTAAGGTATTTTACGCGCTAAATCCAGGCTCAAAAAGCTTTGAAAAGCCTATTGATTGCGAGTTTGTGGAATTTAACCTAAGCAAGGTTTATAATATTTTTGAAATTTTTAAAATTTGCCGTTTCGTGCGCGAAAAAAATATCTCTATCATCGCCACGCACTCGGGCAAGGACGGCAACATCGGCGCGATCGTCGCAAAGCTAACGGGCGCTAAAGTCGTGCGCACTAGACACCTGCAAACGCCGATCAGATCGGCATTTAGCTACAACATAAACGATAAAATCGTAGCCGTCTCAAACGCCGTAAAAGCCCAGCTCGTCTCGCAGGGCGTGCGGGAAAATTTGATAGACGTTATTTATACCGGCGTGGATACGGCGCGGTTTAATCCAAATTTTACTAAAAATATAAAAGCGGAGCTAAATTTGACCGCAGACTGCGTCGTAGTCGGTATCGTGGCGGTCTTGCGCGCGGCGAAAAATCATCAGTTTTTGTTTGAAGCTTTTAGCGAGCTAAATCTACCAAATACCGCTCTGGTCGTGGTCGGCGATGGTCCGCAGGAGGAAAATCTAAAAAAAATAAAAACGTCAAACATCTATATGCTAGGCTCGCGCACCGACGTGAGCGAGTTTTTGGGTAGTTTTGACGTTTTTGTGTTGCCCTCAAAGATGGAGGCGCTAGGCACGGCGCTGCTCGAGGCGCAGTCGTGCGGGGTGCCTTGCATCGGTAGCGACGCTGGCGGCATCGGCGAAGCGATAAGTAGCGACGAAACGGGGCTCTTGTTTAAAAACGGCGACAAAGAATCGCTCAAAGCCGCCCTAAAAACGCTCATAAAAGACTCGGCGCTTAGAGCTAAATTTAGCGCGAACGCGAGGGAATTTATCGTGCGAAATTTCTCGATAGAGACGATGGTCGCGCAGACGGAAGCGATGTATGAGGCTCTTTGAGAGCGCGGCGCAGCTCATTTTGCGCTTTAAAAGCGTGTGCAAAACGCAGCTGGTTAAGCAGCCTATACAAACGGTTTGTTTTTTTAGCAACACCGCGCTTGGCGATACGATTTTTAATACGCCCGTTTTTCGCGTTTTTCGGCAAAATTTCCCGCACGTACGCACCGTCGCGCTGTTAAATCCATCTACAGCACCGCTTTTTAAAACCGATCCAAATATCGACGAAATTTTGCTTTATGACGGCAAAAAGGGCGGCTTTTTACGCGCCCTGTTTGCTTTAAAAAAAATAAAACCCGACGTCATCTTTATCCTGCACTCAAACGAGCCCGAGGCCACTCCGTTAGCCGTTTTAAGCGGGGCCAAATACGTCTTTAAGCTGCCAAATGCCGGCAGTAAATTTAGCCCCTTTCACTCAAACGCGCCCGAGCCTTACGGAGATGAGAGATACGTCGTGCTAAACCGCCTCGAGCAGCTTAAATTCGTCGGCATTGAGAGCCGTGATACGAGGCTAAATTTGTATCTGCGAGATGAGGATTTCGCCCGCGTCGATGAAATGCTAAAAAAAGACAGCAAACGTAAATTTATCGGCTTTCAGATGGGGGCTAGCACGGTTTCCAGGCAGTGGTTTTGGCAGCGTTGGCGGGAGCTGGCGGGAATTATTTTGGAGCGCACGGACGCCGTCATCGTGCTAACGGGCAGCCCCGCCGAGCGAGCGATGACCGCGCAGCTAGACGAAGAGCTAAGAAGCGCGCACGTGATAGATGCGGCGGGTAAGCTTAGCCTGCGAGAGGCCGCGGCGCTCATAGCGAGGCTTGATGTGCTTGTGACGCCAGATACCGGTCCGCTGCACGTTGCAGCCGCGCTAAAAACGCCTACGATCGGGCTTTTTGCCGTCGCTTCGCCCGTAAACTCAAACCCTGATTTTGACGAAAATATCCATAAATTTATCAAAAAGCCGCGCACCTGTTCGCCTTGCATCGGCAAAAACTGCAAATTTCAGGAGTGCATGCTGCAAATAGGGGCGGATGAGGTCTGGGAGATGTTAAAGGAAATGATTTGAAAAAGATTTTGTTCGTCGATACGGGGCGCGAATACGGCGGCGGAACGAAGAGTTTTTTGTATCTTTTGCGGGGGCTTGCTGCGCAGCAAAAGTACGAGCTATGCGCGTTTTTTGAGACTGATTACGAGGCGGGCGGACGCAAAATCTCGCAAATCATAGAAGAGTCGGGAGCTAAATTTATAAAATTTGAGCCCAAAAAGCAGCCCTCAAAGCTAAAAAAAGAGCTTTTACGCGCGCTGGGCGGTCAAATTTTAGCAAGATACCTCTATAAAAAAGACTACGACTACGCGCTTTGCTTGCTGCGGCAAGTGCGGCCCGATATCCTTCATCTAAATAATCACTTTTCAACCAATCTCGCCTACATCGCCGCCGCAAACGCCCTAAATATCGCGGTAGTGCAGCACCTGCGTAAAAACTCGGCCGTCGAGCCCTTTAAGCTTGAGATTTTAAAGCGGCTAAAATTTACGCCCGTTTGCGTTTCAAACGCTACTTACGAATTTTACGCCGCGCAGATAGATATGCCTAAAAACGTGGTTTACAATCCCGTAGAGGCGCCTATTTTGAAGCGGGAAAAGTCTGAAGCGGGCGAAAATTTGAGCCATTTGCAGACAAATTTAAAAGATAGCGGCGACGATAAAAGCGCCACCTTAAAAGCCAAATTTGACGCCAAAAAGATAAATATCGTAATGCCGGCAAATTTCTTGACATTAAAGGGACACGAGCTCGTTTTTGACGCTCTTGCGGGACTAAAAAGAAGCGATATAAAGGTTTATTTCGCGGGCGGAGGCGGGCTAAAAGCGGGCGCGAAAGCCAAATTTGACGCACTGATAAAATCGGGCAAGGCCGAGTATCTGGGTTTTGTTTCCAAGATGGACGAGATTTACGCGGCGTGCGACTACGTGCTTGGATTTTCTAGCGACGAGGGGCTACCTAGAGTCGTCA
>CALCKS010000299.1 GCA_937965895.1 uncultured Campylobacter sp. | reverse complement strand
CTCCGCAAGTTCTGCCTCTGTAAGTTTCTTAAATGTATACTCATACGTTCCTTGATTATCGTCATCATCTTTATCTATAAATGAAATAACAAGCCTATTTCCTCTTACAAAAAAGTTCTCAGGAGTATCGTCTTTTTTAGTAATCGTACCATTAGAAGCAGTATAAGGCACCGCTCTGCCTTTTTCAAACTCGCAACGATTAGTATTATTATTGAAGCCAAAGTCATAATTAGTTACTGTATTGGCGGTATAAATATCTACTTGTTTATCTTCACAGGGTTCTTTTTCGATAGGTTGTCCATTAAAGGTAGCTTTTTCTATCTGCCACGCCATATCTTTGCCGATATACTCTATCTCGCCCGGGAATGCCCCAAGCCCCGCGTTTAGGGTTTTTAGCGCGTCCATAGCCTCGTCTTTGGCAAATTTCATTCTTTCCAGGCTATTATTTAGACTTTCAAGTTTTAGGGCTTTGATGTTTGAGTTTATTTTCCCTACATATTCGGCTAGCAAATCGTAAGTCTCTTTTTTATCCTTTTTAGCCTGCTCCATCCAGTAGCGGTATGTTTTTTCTAACTTGCCCTCATTCTCGCCGAAGCTCAAAGCCTTGTCGTAGTTTTTGCCCACTACGCCTGCGATCAACGCTCCGCCAAACCCCTCATCAATTAGAGTGCGTTTATTGTAGGTGCGCGCAGGTAGGTTAAAATCCCCGCCCGTAAATTCTCTAAGCAAAACGCTATTTGTGCGGACGTATTGATTTAGCATCTTTTGCGTTTGTTCGTCTATCGGCGAGGTTTGATTTGAGACGCTTTTGCTAAACCAACTCTTTTTGGTTTTTTCTTTCCAATTATTGACGCCGCCGTCAAGCCCTAGCGATAAATCTTGCCCTACCTGATAGCCCCAATCGGTGATCTTTGATTTGCCAATCATACCGCCGATAGCCACTAAAACGGCTGCAGCTATCCACCCCCAAACGGGGATTGCCGCTAATCCGTATATCCCCGCATAAGCGCCTACCGCCGCGCCTGCCGCCATACCTGTTTGCGGTGCATAAGTCTGGGCGCCAAATGCCTTATCAAGCCCCGCGCCTATGCCGTAGCCCGCAGCGCCACCGACTAGACCGCCACCGAGCCCCGCGCCTGCCGTGTAATATGGGCTTGCGGAATTAAATGCCATAGCCGACGTTGCCGCTCCTCTGCTAGTCGCGCCAGCCAGAGCCGCGTTGCCGCCGAAAAGATTGCTAATTCCGCCGCCAAAGCCTGATCCGGTATAGCCCATCCCTGAAAGGTAGTTGCCGAAATTCGCGAACCCTGACCCCATACTGCCCGTAAAAGTGTCATACGCGGTTTTTAGGTTTGAGATTGAGCTTAGTAGGTTAGTCGTGCTTTTGTCCAGAGCATCCGCGCCGCGAAGTATTTGCCCCGTGCTTGATAGCTCTACAGTTGTGCCGCCGACTGACCCTACCCAGCCGCCGCTATCGTTTTTGGCGAGGCCGAGATTTGAGGCGATAGAGGCCAAATTTG
>CALCKS010000298.1 GCA_937965895.1 uncultured Campylobacter sp. | reverse complement strand
ATGAAGATCCGTTTGGCGCTGATCGAGTGCGATAAACAAAACCGCATCGAGCGCCTGTTAGACTACGCTACGCACTCAACCGGCGTGCTTTTTAGCGCGTATGATTACGCCAAGCTCAAAAAGGACGACGAGCGAGCTGTTTTTGACCTGCAAAAGGGCGCAAATTTAGCAACTGAAATTTTAGCCGGCGGCGAGCTTTTAGGTGTGGGCGGCGTATATCAGACGGACGCGGCGAGGCTTGACGAAAACAGCAAACTAATCATAGTGGAGGCTAGCTACACCGATCCGCAAGTGATCGCAACCACGGTCTATGAGGACAAGCAAATGCCGCGCCAAGCGCAGACTTACCGCTCGCTAAGAGGTAGCGAGCCAAACGTAGGTTTTGGAGCCGATTTTTTATTTAAACAGTTAGCCGCGCTAAAATCGGTCGCGCTTTATGCCGGTTCTCAGCAAAGCTTGATGACGCGAGATCCGAAGGTCGTGAGCTTTACGATGAGCGAAATGCAAAAAATGATCGGTCAAGAAGTTGCGCAAAACGACGTCGTGAGAATACTGAAAAAGCTTGGATTTAGCCTAACTTTTAACGCCGAAAAAGAGGGTGCGAACGCGAAGGTTCCACTATTTCGCCACGATATCGTAAATTCTCAAGACGTGTGCGAGGAGATCGTGCGAATGGTCGGTATCGACAATATCGTCTCAAAACCGCTAAATTTTAGCGAAGCAAACCGCATAAACGATACCTTTGTAGGCTACAAAAACGCGCTAAATTTGCGTAAAAAAGCCGCTGCGGCCGGATTTTTCGAGAGCGTGCATTATGTATTTGACGACGCCGACGAGCTAGCGGCGCTAGGTTTTGAGCCTTGCAAGGCCGAGATAGCCAACCCGATAAATAGCGAGCTAAACACGCTAAGGCCGACTCTTGCAAATCACTTGTTAAAATCGGCCGAGCGAAACGTAAAAAATCAGCGAAAATCGGTCAAAATTTTTGAATTCGGTAGCGTATTTAGCGAGGATGGCGAGCAAAGCGAGAGATTTGGCTTCGTAGCTAGCGGACTAACGAGGGAGCCTAGCCTACTAAACGGCGCAAAACCTGCCGATATCGACTTTTTAGGCTTTGCTACCGCGGTTAGAAACGCGATCGGCGAATTTGAGCTAAAAGTGTGCGACGACGTAAAATATCTAAGCGAATTTGAACAAGCGAAAATCTATCAAAACGGCCTTTGCGTGGGCTATATCGGCCGCGTGGACGTGCGAGTCGAGGCTGCGCGCGACCTACCGCGAACATATCTTTGCGAGATAGAGTTTGAAAAGCTTAAATTTGAAGGTGCGGTCGTCAAGGCTTACTCGAAATTCCCGGCTATCAGTAGAGACCTAAGCCTAATCGTGCCTAAAACCATGAAATTTGAAGCGATAAAAGAGTGCATAAACGCGCTAAAAATCGAGTGCCTAAAAGAATTTGCGCCGGTTGATATATATTCAGACGAAAAGCTCGGAGACGACGTGAGTCTCAGCGTCAAATTTAACTTCCAAGACATACAAAAAACGCTTGAAGACGAGGAAGTAGCGGCGATAATGGATAAAATTTTAGACGCTTTAAAGCAAAATTTAAATATCGGACTAAGATGAAAGTTTACGCATTAAGAACGCCGATAAGCGCGAGCCTGGAAAACATCGCTGCCGATAAATCTATCTCGCATAGATGCGCGATATTTTCGCTTTTAAGCGATAAGCCAAGCCGCGTGAAAAACTATCTAAAGGCCGAGGATACGCTAAATACGCTAGAGATCGTAAAAAATTTGGGCGCGCATATCGAGGAAAAAGAGGGCGAGCTAATCATAACTCCGAGCGCAAATTTAAAAGAGCCTAGCGTTGTTTTAGAGTGCGGAAACTCTGGCACGGCAATGAGGCTTTTTATGGGATTTTTGGCCGCTAGCGAGGGTTTTTTCGTGCTAAGCGGGGATGAGTTTTTAAATCGGCGTCCGATGGCACGCGTGGCTAAACCGTTAATCAGTGTCGGAGCTAAGATAGACGGCGCAAATGGCGGGGATCACGCGCCTTTGGCTATCCGCGGCAAGAAGCTGGAGTATTTTAAATTTGATAGTAAAATCGCCTCTGCGCAGGTAAAATCGGCGCTGATTTTGGCGGGACTAAAGTCAAATGGCTGCGAGCTTAGCGAACCTGAGCTTAGCCGCGATCACACCGAGCGCATGCTAAAGGGTATGGGCGCGAGTTTGCAAATTTTACCGCACGGCGTCAAGGTTGAGCCGATGAACGCGCCGATAAAACCGCTTGAAATTTGCGTTCCAAACGACCCTAGCTCAGCGTTTTTCTTTGCCGTAGCAGCAGCAATAATCCCGAATTCTCACATCGTGCTAAAAAATATGTTGCTAAATAAAACGCGTGTCGAGGCCTTTAAAATTTTAGCCAAAATGGGCGCGCAAGTAACGTTTAAAGAGACTTCAAGCACATACGAAAGTATTGGCGAGATCGAGATAAAACACGCGCCGCTAAAGGCCGTGGACGTGAGCGAAAATATCTCGTGGCTGATCGATGAGGTGCCCGCACTTGCGATCGCATTTGCAAACGCGCAGGGCACGAGTAGCGTGCGAAACGCAAAAGAGCTTCGCGTCAAAGAGAGCGACCGCATCGCAATCATGGTCCAAGGGCTACGAAAATGCGGGCTTGAAGTCGAAGAATTTGAAGACGGCTTTAGCGTAAAAGGCGGTGAGGCAAACTGCGCCATCATCGACAGCAACGGCGATCACCGTATCGCGATGAGCTTTGCGGTGCTTGGGCTAAAATGCGGAATGGTTATAGAAAAGAGCGAATTTATCGCGACTTCGTTTCCAAATTTTAGCGGGATTTTAAGACAACTTGGAGCTAGCGTTGAAGATTGAGCTTGCTAGCAGTTACGGATTTTGTTTTGGCGTCAAGCGCGCTATAAAAATCGCCGAAAACGCTAAGGACGCCGTAACCATCGGACCCATCATTCATAACAACGACGAGATAAACCGCCTAAATAAAAATTTTAACGTCAAAACGCTTGAAGGCATAAACGAAATCGACGGCGAAAAAAAGGCAATCATCCGCACGCACGGTATCACAAAGGGCGACTTAGCCGAGCTAAAAAAAAGCGATATAAAAGTGATCGACGCGACGTGCCCATTTGTCACCAAGCCGCAACAAATTTGCGAGAAAATGAGTAAAGAGGGCTACGATATCGTGATATTCGGCGATGAAAAACACCCCGAGATAAAGGGCGTAAAATCATACGCCGTCGGCAAGGTTTTCGTCGTGCTAGAAGAGAGCGAGCTAGAGAACGTAAAACTAGCGCAAAAAGTAGCCGTCATTAGTCAAACGACGCGTAAAGTAGAAAAATTTATGCAAATCGTAAATTATTTGATGCTACGCGTAAAAGAGGTACGTGTTTTTAATACGATTTGTAATGCTACTTTTGAAAACCAAGAAGCTGTTAAAAACTTAGCCGTTAGAGCCGACGTGATGGTTGTAGTCGGCGGCAAAAACAGCTCAAATACAAAGCAGCTTTATCTCATCTCAAAAACCGCCTGCGAGGATAGCTATCTCGTGGAAAATGAACTAGAACTAGATCGCGCGTGGTTTGAGGGGAAAAATCTCTGCGGAGTGAGCGCCGGGGCCTCTACGCCCGATTGGATTATACAAAAAGTGATCGATAAGCTGGAGAGCTTTCAAATTTAATAAATACTCATTACCTTTTTAAACAAAATTTCAAATTTGTCCCTGAAATTTCGCAAGTTAATCTACAAATAAGTTAATATTAAGTAAAATTGAGTCTAATTGTGTTAAAAGCAAAATATATACAAAAGGAACAAGATGGCTGCGGTGAACAAAAAAGTTCAGCTTAGTAAGGCAAACGACGGTATCGAAGACGACGATTTTGCCGCGATGTTAGAGGAGTCTTTTAAAAAGACTGAAGAGGATAGCGACGGAATAATCGTCGATATTAAAGGCGACGAGGTTTTTGTAAACGTCGGTAAAAAATCAGAGGGAATTTTAAATATTTCCGAGATCCAAGATGAAAACGGAGAGCTTAAATTTAAAACGGGCGATACTATAAAGGTCGTAATAACCGGCTCAAGAGGCGGTAAACCTATCGTTTCTCACAAAAAAGCGCTTAGAAAAGAAAAAGTAAAAGCCTATATAGACTCATATAACGAAGAAAATCAAGACGTATTTGACGTAAAAATAATCGGTAAAAATAAAGGCGGTTTTGTTGCTCAAAACAGCGACGGTATCGAGTTTTTCTTGCCTCGCTCGCAAGGCGGCTTTAAAGACGCAAACGCGGTAGTGGGAAAGTCGTTTAAAGTAAAAGTCATAAAAATAGACAAAGACGAGCAAAGCATTATCGTGTCAAGAAAAAAACTGCTTGACGAAGATAGAAAGAAAAAAAGAGAAGCGATATCTGCAGTCGCTGAAAATACGGACGTGATAGAGGGTGTGGTTAAGAAAATCACTACTTACGGTATGTTTGTAGACGTAGGTGGAGTGGATGGACTCGTGCACTACAGCGAGATAAGCTATAAAGGACCGGTAAATCCGGGCTCTATCTACAAAGAAGGTGATAAAGTTTTAGTAAAAGTTATCAAATACGATAACGAGAAAAAACACCTCTCTCTATCTATCAAGGCTGCAACTCCGGATCCTTGGGAAGAGATAAAAGACGGACTAGATGTGGGCGATACTATAAAAGTAACAGTCAGCAACATCGAGCCTTATGGTGCATTTGTGGATCTTGGCAACGACATAGAGGGCTTTTTGCACATTTCTGAAATTTCATGGGATAAAAATATCAAAAATCCAAAAGATCACATCAGTGAAGGCGAGGAGCTTGACGTCGAGGTTATCGAGATAGATGCAAAAGATCGCCGCTTAAGAGTGAGCCTAAAAAATCTACTCAAAAAACCGTTTGACGAATTTAAAGCCCAATTTAAAGAAGGGGACGTCACTAAAGGCGTAGTTACTAGTGTGACTAACTTTGGAGCATTTGTTAGGATTGGCGCAGTTGAGGGCTTGCTCCATAATGAGGACGCTTCATGGGATAGAAACGACAAGTGCAAAGATTTGTTTAAAGTGGGCGATGAGGTTGAGGTAAAAATCATCAAAATCGACCCTAACGAGCAAAAAATTTCTCTTAGTCAAAAGGATCTAAAACAAAGCCCAGTACAAGCTTATGCAAAGAAATTTAACGTAGGCGACATCGTGACCGGTAAAATTCGCGATATTAAAGATTTTGGCGTATTTGTAGAGCTCGGTGATAACGTCGATGCGCTCATCCGCAAAGAAGACCTAGGTAGCGTAAGCGCTGAAAGCCTAAACATAAACGATAATATCGAAGCTGCGATAGCCTTTATCGACGAGAAGAAAAATAGAATCCGCCTAAGCGTAAGGCGCCTTGCGAGACAAAAAGAGCGCGAGGTGCTAAACGAGATAAATAGCGACGATAAGGTTACTTTGGGCGATATTATTAAAGAACAGCTATCATAAGTAAATGAAGCGATATTTGTTCTGGGGCGCGATTGCTTTTTTGCTGATTTTCGTCTGCGTATGTGGCACTTTGCTGTATAAGTACGCGGACGTAAATTTAAAAGAGCCTGCGCCTGCGGAGCTAAAAGTATCACAAAATAACAAGGAGCAAAATTTGACTACTGGCCCTACTTCTTGGGTCGGCGAAATGGCAAATTTGGCTCCTAAAAAATATGCTTTGGCAAGCAATGAGATATTTATAGAATTTAAAGACGAGTCAAAAGCTGTTATAAAAACAGCCTATCAGCTAATAATCGATAAAAACGATATCTATTCGATGTTTTGCCTTACTCAAACATTAAAAAACATACCCGTAGATTTTAGTGTAGTAAAAGAAAATTCACAAAATTTAATTTACATCAACACGCAAGATGTCGGCGTTTTAGACCGCGTTATAAACGAACTTAAGGCGTACGATATACGCTCAACTTTCAAGGAGATCAAGCTGTGAAAACTATAATAGTGTGCGACGCAATACATAAAGTCGGCTTTGAAATTTTAAATCGCGAAGAGGATATAAAAGTAATTGACGCAGTAAACGTACCCAAAGATAAGCTTTTGGATATCTTAGGCGAGGCTGACGTGGCCATCACGCGAAGCTCGACCGAAGTCGGCGAGGCGTTTTTAAATGCGGCCAAAAATCTAAAAGCTCTCGTGCGTGCGGGCGTGGGCGTTGATAACGTAGATATCGACGGCTGCTCAAAACGCGGCATAATCGCGATGAACGTCCCTACGGCAAATACAATCGCCGCGGTAGAGCTAACGATGGCTCATATGTTAGCTGCCGCTCGCTCGTTTCCGTATGCTCACAACGATCTAAAAATCGACCGAATTTGGAAACGCGAGAAATGGTACGGCGTCGAGCTTTTTAACAAGACTCTAGGCGTCATCGGCTTTGGCAACATCGGCTCTCGCGTGGCTACTAGGGCTGCGGCTTTCGGTATGCAAATCATTGCTTACGATCCGTATATCGATCCGTCGAAAGTAACCGATATGGGCGGCGTTTATACGCGAAATTTCGACGATATCCTTGCGTGTGATTTCATCACTATACACACTCCGAAAAATAAAGAAACCGTAAACATGATCGGCGAAGCGGAAATCGCAAAGATGAAAGACGGCGTGCGCCTCATCAACTGCGCTCGCGGCGGCCTTTATAACGAAGAGGCTCTGTATAACGGCCTAAAAAGCGGCAAGATAGCGTTTGCGGGCATTGATGTATTTGAGAAAGAGCCCGCGACGAATCACCCGCTACTTGAGCTAAATAACGTCAGCGTCACGCCGCACCTTGGCGCAAATACGCTAGAGTCTCAAGCCAACATCGCTATCGCCGCAGCCGAGCAGGCTATCTCTGCGGCTCGCGGCATCAGCTATCCTAGCGCACTAAATTTACCGATAAAAACGGAAGACCTGCCGCCTTTTGTGGAACCTTATATCGAGCTTACGAGCAAGATGGCTTTTCTCGCCGCACAAATCAACAAAAAGGCGATCAAAGCTATCCGCATCGAGACGCACGGCCCTATCAGCGAGTATGCAAACTCCATGCTTACCTTTGCGATCGTGGGCGCTTTAAAAGAGAGCTTGGGCGATACGATAAACTACGTAAACGCTATTTTTTTGTGTGACGAAAAAGGCATAACGACAGAAAGCACCGTCGGCGGCAATAGTATTTTCAAAAATAAAATCACCGTTCGCATAACGACCGAAAATGACGTCGTAACGATCGGCGGAACGGTGTTTGGCGAAAATCAGCAACGTATCGTGACGATAAATGGCTTTAAAACAGACTTTAAGCCTAAGGGCAAGATGATTATCTTTAAAAACAATGACGTTCCGGGCGTTATCGCTAAAATTTCATCTATCCTTGCCGAGGAAAAAATCAATATCGCCGACTTCCGCCTAGGACGCGACGATCACGGTATGGCGCTTGCAGTCGTGCTTGTGGATGAAAAAATAACCAAAGAGACGCTGGCTAAGTTAAACGATCTAGATGTTTGCGTATGGGCGAAATACGCAGTTGTTTAAATTTAAGTCCGAATTGGGGCTTAAATTTAAGGAGGGTTTGAGTATGAAATTTTTACTTTTGATTCCGATTTTGTTTTTGCTTGCGGGTTGCGAGAGCGAAGTGCAAAAGCAAACTACGAAAAATTTTGAGAAAATTTTGACCGAAAAAAAGAAATTTCAAAAGATACAAAAAGACGATCCTAGCGTAAGCGAACAGATGAAGAGGGAGATCCACTCGCAGTCTGAACAAAGCAAGGAAAAAGGCGAGTTTAAATTTAAGCCTTAAATTTGAGTTTTACTTCGGCGAGCGCGGTCAAATTTGCCCTCTCGCCGCTTCTTAAACTAAACTAAAAACTTTTTTTGATATAATCAGCCTTTAAAACTATAAGGAGAGAAAATGGCAACCTATTCTATGGGCGACCTAAAAAAAGGATTAAAGATCGAGCTAGACGGCGTTCCGTATAAAGTCGTCGAGTATCAGCACGTAAAACCGGGCAAGGGCGCAGCTTTCGTTCGCGCGAAAATCAAATCTTTCATCGACGGCAAAGTGCTTGAAAAGACGTTCCATGCGGGCGACAAATGCGACCAGCCGAATCTGGAAGAAAAAGAGATGCAGTATCTTTACGACGACGGCGAGTTCTGCCAGTTTATGGACACTGCGACCTACGAGCAAGTAGCGATCAGCGACGAGGACGTTGGCGATGTTAAAAAATGGATGATAGACGGTATGATGGTTGAGATTTTGTTTCACAACGGCAAGGCTATCGGCGTAGAAGTGCCGCAGGTCGTCGAGCTAAAGATCGTCGAAACTCCGCCAAATTTTAAAGGCGACACCCAGGGCGGCAAAAAGCCTGCTACGCTTGAGAGCGGCGCAGTCGTACAGATACCTTTCCACGTGCTGGAGGGTGAGGTTATCCGCGTAGATACCGTCCGCGGCGAGTACATCGAGCGCGCAAATAAATAATCGCAGTCGTCAAATTTGATGAAAACAAAATTTGACGAGCTCATAGCCCAAGTAAAGCCGCTGTTTGAAGATAACGGCTTTACCAAAAACGGGCTAAATTTCTACAAAAATACTCCCGAATTTATATACGTCGTAAATTTTCAAAAAAGTAGCGGCAATACCGCATTTGAAACCAGATTTTACGTAAACTGCGGCATTTACGGCGCATTTATTGATACTGCGACCGGCAAAGAAACTGTCTCAAAACCTAAAGAATACGAGTGTCATTTTAGGGATAGAATTTCATCTATCATAGACTCTAAAGCAGCTTACTATGAAATCAACGAAAATACCGACACGGTAGCGCTTTGTGAAAATTTAACAAGTGACCTAATGGCGGCGTTTAGATTTTTTGATGAGATAAAAACCGAACGAAATTTTATTGATTTGATGCTGGAGCGAAACGGTCTAGCAGTGATTGATCAGCTTTTTGAATATCTACTCATAAAGCGTGAACAAGAAATTTTGACCAGCCAAGCGTTAAATTTGTTTGAAAAATATGGAAACGAAGCTAGATGGAAAATTTTTGAGCGGCGCATAAATGGTTTGCTTAAAAAATACGAAAAAGATGAGATAAAATTTGAGGAAATAAAAGCCAAGGCCTAAGCCTCGGCTTAGACTTTAGGCTGATTTTTTAACGCTATCGACCAAAGCAACGATCTCTTCGTGGTTTGGTAGGGCGTTTACGTCCGTACCGATGAGATCTTTTTTAGAAAAGATTACTTTTCCGTTTACTTCAACTATGAAGTTTCCGCCGCTACCGACGATTTTGCTAATTTTAGCACCTGGAATTTGACTTAAAAATTCTTCTTCTACACGAGAAGCTACCGGCCTATAGTTTCAAGAATTGCAATATGTAATCTTTACTTCCATGTTCCTTCCTTTCGAATTTAAAGTACGCCGATTATAGCGTAAATTTAACAAATAGCAGTATAATTATCAAAAAATTTAAGGAGAAAATTATGAAAAAAGTTGCCGTGATTTTTGCCGACGGGTTTGAGGAGATAGAGGGCGTTAGTATTGTGGACGTGCTTAGACGAGGCGGCGTGGAGGCCCATGTAGTCGGGCTTGATAAGCTACCTATCACGGGCGCACACGGAGTGAAATTAGTCTGTGATATGACTCTTTATGACCTTGAGGAGGTTGACTACGATATGCTGGTTTTGCCGGGCGGGTATACTGGTGTCACGAATATATCCGGTAACCTAAAAATGAGAGAGACGATCAAAAAGTTTGCTAAAAAAGGCAAATTCGTCGCCGCCATTTGCGCCGCGCCGATAGCTCTTGGAGTGGCGGAAATCATGAAGGGCGAGTATACATGCTATCCTAGCTGCGAGGCTAGCGTCGAGGGCGGAACGTACGTGAGCGATAAAAACGTCGTGCAAAGCGGAAATATCGTCACCTCAAAAGGCCCTGCCACCGCGATGGAGTTTGCTTTGGAGCTGGTTAAAATTTTAAATGGTGAGCAAGTTTATAATGAAGTGAAAAACGGACTTTTATTTGTCAAATAAAGATTTGCGGGTTTAAATTTTGATAAATGCCGTGCGTTTGCTTGCTTTGGCAAATGTACGGCTTAAATTTTAACAAGGCCTATAAACGTCAAATTTGCGGCTGTGAAATTATAAAAATTGCCGACAAAGCCGTGCTTTAGTTTAAATTTATTTGCGCCGATTGGCTGGTGTTCCTTGCCAAACCTGCCTTAAATTTACTTCAAATTTTACGCAACCCTAAACCTTCGAATAAAAAATAAATTTTTAAAATCGCTCGCCGAGGTTTAAATTTACAAAAAATTATAAAAATATCAATTTTTATCTAGCTTTTTTATTTAAATTCAGGTATTATCCCTTAACCGATTTATCGGGAATTTGATTTAAGGAAACGTTACTGTGAATATTTACGTCGGTAACTTGTCATATCGCATGACTGAGGCAGAGCTTAAGGATACATTTGCGCCGTTTGGCGAAGTAAAACGCGCGAAAATCGTCAAAGATCGCGATACGAATCGCTCAAAAGGATTCGGATTCGTCGAGATAGAAAACGACGCAGACGCGCTAAAAGCGATCGAAGCGCTAAACAATAAGGAAGTAGGCGGCAGAGCTCTAAGAGTAAACGAATCTAAACCTAAAGAATAATCCGGCCGTCAAATCTGACGGCTTTTAACTAATTTTTAAATTTAAGCTTTTTAGTCAAATTTCACTCCAAATGAACCAAAAAATCACCTCTCGTATCGCTCCGACGCCAAGCGGCTTTTT
>CALCKS010000297.1 GCA_937965895.1 uncultured Campylobacter sp. | reverse complement strand
GGGGCTTTGCGACTACCTGCGCGTGCCTCTTAGCGAGGGCGGCGAGATCGATCTGCTCGCACTCGAGCGCATCCTAAAGCTTAATGCCGGGCGCCGCATCATCGGCTCGTTTAGCGCCGCCTCAAACGTCACGGGCGTCGTTAGCGACTACAAAAAGATCAGCGAGCTAATCAGAGCCGCGGGCGGTATCGTCGCCTTTGACTGCGCGGCTCTAAGCTCGCACGCAAATTTAGATTGCGATTACTTTGACGCGATTTTCCTCTCGCCGCATAAGTTACTTGGCGGACCTGCTAGCTGCGGGCTTTTGGCGATCAAAAAGGAGCTTTTTAACAGCGACGTGCCGACATTTGCCGCGGGCGGGACGGTCGCCTACGCTAACCGCGAAGGACACGTATTTTTGAAAAACCCAGAGCAGCTAGAGGAGGGCGGTACGCCGCCTATCATCGGGCTTATGCGGGCAAATTTGGCTTACGCGCTGCGAAACGAGGTGGGCTTTGAGCAAATAAAAAATGCCGAGGACGAGCTAGCGCGGCTTTTTGAGAGCGAGCTAGCGGGCATAGACGATGTCATAAACTACGCTCCAAAGGGCGCGCCGCGGCTGCCGATAATTTCCTTTAACGTGCGCGGCGTCTCGGCGTATGATTTCGCCGCGAGCCTTAGTAACGATTTCGGTATCCAGACGCGCGCGGGCGTGATGTGCGCGGGGCCGTACGCTCACGATCTGCTGGGTATCAAGGAGGGGCGCATGCCAGAAGCCAAGCCCGGCTTCGTGCGCGTGAGCCTGCACTACACGCACACCGAGCAGGACGTGCATTATCTAGTAGGCGCGATAAAATCCTGCATCAAAAAGCACCGCGAGCTTTGGGGCGAGGAAAAGGCGATGTATGAGATGTTTGGCGGGAAAATTTAAATTTGAGCTGATTAAATTTGACTAGCTAAAAGGTCAAATTTGAGCAAATTAAAAATACGCGGTCAAATTTGAAAATTTTACGCCGTAAAGATACGGGTCTGGGCACTCAAATTTGATCAAATTTAAAAAATAAAAAGAGTAAATTTAAGAAAGAAAAGGGCGCGAAGCGCGCCCGAATTTGCGTGAGTAGAGTCAAATTTGACCTAAACGCGCGAAAAATTAGTTTTTGCGACTGTTTGCGTCAGGCGTGAAAAGCGGCTTATCTAGCAGCTTAAAGTCGCCGATAAATTTCTGACCCTCTTCGCTCGTCGCCCACTCGATAAATTTATTTGCGTTTTCGATGTCGGCTTTAGCGCAGTGCTTCGGATTTACCGCGATTAGCGAGTAGAAGTTCTTTAGGTCGTTGTCGCCCTCGTTGATGATGACCATCTCAGGCGCGCCTTTTTTGGTGTCCTCGTACTTGATGTAGGTGCCGCGGTCGGTGAACGTTACGCCCTTTTGCTCGGCTGCAGCATTGATAGTAGCTAGCATGCCTTGGCCTGTTTGCATGTACCAGCCGTCTTTTTCAGGCACTTCGCCGACGATTTTTTTCCAGATACCTTTTTCTTTGTTGTCGGTACCTGATTTATCGCCGCGAGAGAAAAATTTGATATTCTCTTTTTTGATTAGCTCAAAGCTCTCTTTGATATCTTTGCCTTTAAATTTATCGGCGATAGATTTATCGGCGATTACGACGAAGTCATTGTACATTACGGGTTTTCTCTCGACGCCAAAGCCCTTTTCTACAAATTCTTTTTCAACTTTTGGCGAATGCACGAAAAGTATGTCCGCATCGCAGTTTTCGCCTAGTTTTAAAGCTGCTCCCGTGCCTACGGCAGTCCATTTGATATCGACGCCGGTTTTTGCCTTATACGCAGGATAGATCGCGTCTAGTAGCCCCGTGTTATCGGTGCTGGTTGTAGTTGCCATGATGAGTTCGCTGTCGCCCGCGAACGCCAAAACGCTCGCGATTAACGAGCCTAATATTACTTTTTTCATGTTTCTCCTTTTTTAAAAAGTATGCTATTATAGCACATTAAATTAACCACATAAACATATGGAGAAATAATATTTGGATTTTTTACTAAACGGATTTTTGGAGGCCTTTAGGCTGCTTTTTAGCGGCGACGAGGAGACGTATTCGGCGATTAGGGCGACGCTTTACACTTCGAGCGTTTCGATATTTTTTGCGATTTTAGTCGGCTTTCCGCTAGGCTTTACGCTGGGATTTTATGATTTTAAAGGGCGCAGGATTTTGCGACTGCTCAGCGATACGGCGCTTGCGATGCCCACCGTTGCGATCGGACTTATTTTGTACGCGTTTATCACGCGAAACGGCCCGTTTGGCGAGTTTGGGCTACTTTTTACGCTAAAGGCCGTGATGCTGGGGCAGTTTGTACTGGCTCTGCCTATCATCGTCTCGCTAAGCGCTAGCGTCGTGGAAAATATGGACAAAAAGCACTATCTAACCATCCTAAATTTACGCCTGAGCCCGCCAAGGCTCGTCGGCTGCGTACTTTACGAGCTAAGATATGCTTTGATGGTGGTCGTAGCGACGGCGTACGGGCGTATCGTGGCCGAGGTCGGCGTGGCGATGATGATCGGCGGAAATATCAAATACTTCACCCGCACGATCACGACCGCCGTGTCGCTGGAGACGAACAAGGGCGAGTTTGCGATGGGCATAGCGCTGGCTTTGGTGCTTATCTTTATCGCATTTGCGGTAAATTTGGCGATACATGCTCTAAAAAGGCTTGATCGATGAAATTTGATAAATTTGAAAAAAATACGCTCGTAAAAAGCTGGCAGGACGCCTCAAATTTGAGCCTTTTGTTTAAATTTAACGAGAAAGGCGCAAAGTGATAAACGTTAGAAATTTACGCCTAAACTACGGCGCAAGCGAGATTTTAAACATCCCTAGTCTTGATATTGACGTCACCAAAATCACTGCGCTAACGGGCAGTAACGGCAGCGGCAAAAGTACGCTGATGCGAGTGATTTCGTTTTTACAAAAGCCCACTAGCGGTGAGGTGCGGCTGTGGGGAAGCAGCGCGCCTAGTCTAAATTTACTGCGCGACGTTAGCGTTTTGTTGCCCGAGCCCGCGCTTTTAAAACGCTCCGTGAGGGAAAATTTTAAAGCCGTTTTAAAAAGCCGCGGAGCGCTAGCGGAATTTGACGAGCGAGCGAGTGGGGCGTTAAATTTGGTCGGACTTGACGAGAGTTTTTTAAACAAGCGCCACTTTGAGTTAAGCTCCGGGCAGACGCAGCGCGTTAGCTTTGCGTTAAGTTTGGCGCTCAGATCACGCCTTTATCTACTCGATGAGCCGACAAATAGCGTGGACGTGGGCACATCAAAGCTGTTTGGCAAGGCGGTGCTTTACATGCGGCAAAGATACGGCTGCGGCTTTGTGATCGCTAGCCACGACGACAAATGGCTAACCGCCATCGCCGAAGAAAACGTCTTTTTGCACAAGGGGCGCGTGTGCGAATTTGAATACAAAAATATTTTCGACGCGCGGGACGGGGTTTTAAAATTTGACGAAAACGCGGTCGTAAATTTGCCGTCGAATTTACGTAACGCCGTAAAGGTCGCCGTAAATCCGGGCAAAATAACGCTAAGCAAAACGCCGATAGATGGGTATTTGGGCGGCATCTTGCACTCGGTTTCGCTCTATCTTGGCAAAGAGCTTTTGGTAAAAATCAAAATCGGCGACTTTTTGATAAAAACGCTGGCGCCAAATTCGCAAAATTTTAACGTCGGCGAAAATATTTATTTTAAATTTGACGATGGAGCGTTTTTGGGGCTTGAATGAGCCTCAAATTTTGCAAATTTTGCTTCAAATTTTAAATTTAGACTCATTTAACGCCCGTTAAAATAGCCGAGTTAAAAGTAAATATCAAAATTAAGCGTAAATGCGAGATATATGCGCAATTTTCATATTTCTTTTATCCCCTAAAATTCGCTACAAGTAATATGCAACTAAGGCATATTTAAGCGTATATTAATTTTTTTAATTTATTTTTTTTTAAGTATAAGAAATAAGCCAAAAAGTAGTATAGTTTCACGATCGAGAAAAATCTCAAAAAATAGATAAAAATGATAAAGGAAGGCGATGACTAGCAAGGGCGAATTTGCAGCCGGACGCGAGCTTTACTACTCGCTTTTTTCGCGTTTTTTCGTTTTTAGCCAAGACGCGGATAGATTTGCAGGCGTAAACGCGATGCTAGGACTTGCCGCAGCTCACGCTCTAAACGAAGAATCAGCCGCTGCGATAATGCATATACAGGCAAAATTTGACGAGAAAAATCCTAAAAATTTAGCTGATGAGTTTGATGATATTTTCCACGCTCCGCCAAGTCCGCTTAGAAACTCGCTGTCGTACTACGACGAGGGCTACGAGGTCGGGCATGCTTGCGCGAAAGTGCGTAAAATTTTAGCCCGCACGGATATTAGACGAGACGAGGCTAAATTTAAAGAAAATGAAGACAACGTGGGATTCGTGTTTGCTCTGATGAGCGAATTTATCGCGCGAGAGAGTGAGCTGGAGCTATACGGCGAGCTTGAGGAGCAGCTTTTTAAAGAGATCATAAATCCAAACATCGACGAATTTATAAATGACCTTTTTAATCACGAAAGCAGCGAAATTTACAAGGACGTCGCGGTGCTACTGCAGGGATTTGTTGAGTTTGAGCGCGTAGTTTTGAGCGCGCCGCGTCCTATAAATCACGGCGAAAACAAAAAGACTTTGGATGGTGTTTCAAGATCCGAAGCCATAAGAAGACAAAAAAATCGAGTGAGAAAGATAAAAGCCATGGAGGAAGAAAATGCAAAAAAATAGGCGAGAATTTCTAAAAAAAGCCGGCATAGCGGGCGCGGTAGCGGCTACGGCTGGAGCCATAACGGCTACGGCGTCAAACCTAAAATACGGCAAAAGTAAAAAGACCGAGGTGCTTTATAAAAGAAGCAAAAACTGGGATCTGTACTACGAACAAGCGAAATAAATAAAATTTAAGAAAGGATAAATATGTCTGAGGCAAATTTACGTCTTATACCCCACTCAAACGCAGTCGGGCGAAGATCGTTTTTAAAAATGGCCGCGCTAGCTGGCGTAGCGGGCGGCATGAGCGGACTGGCTGCTAGCGGCGTAACCAGAAGCGCGACCAAAGAAGAGATGGCAAATCCGTTTCCAAACTCTAAAATCGTAAAAACTATCTGTACGGTTTGCTCTGTGGGATGCGGAGTTCTAGCCGAGGTAGAAAACGGTGTTTGGGTGCGCCAAGAGGTAGCCCAAGACCACCCGGTAAGCGCTGGCGGTCACTGCTGTAAAGGCAGCGACGTCATCGATATGGTGCGCTCTCACTGCCGCGTAAAATACCCGATGAAAAAAGTCGGCGGAAAATGGAAACGCATTAGCTACAAAGACGCGCTTGACGAGATCGGCGCAAAGCTAAAAGCATATCGCGAGAAAAATCCGGAGCAAGTTATGTTTCTGGGCTCGGCAAAAGATAGCAACGAGCAGAGCTACTATATCAGTAAATTCTCTGCGATGTTTGGGACAAACAACCTAGATCACCAAGCTAGAATTTGACATAGCGCAACAGTCGCCGGTGTGG
>CALCKS010000296.1 GCA_937965895.1 uncultured Campylobacter sp. | reverse complement strand
TTATCGATTAAATTTTTAACTCCGGTTGCATAAAGCTCAAAATCAACCTCAACCGCACTTATTTCTCCATCTGCTCGCACTTCTATGCGGCTCGTGTCTTTTAGTAAAAGCATATCTACCGAGTGATCGACGATGTCTATAACTCGGTGCTTGTTTTTCTTAAGCTCCCACTCATTGGATACTAGTTTTTCTACCTTGACGACTTCGCCCAGTATCATCTCAAGCCGTATAAAAATTTGTTTTAACCTATCTTTGACCTTATCGTCTTGTAAAATTTCGGCTATCATGTCCGCCATGATTCGCCCTTTCATTATCGGGTTGCGAAATTCGTGCAAGATGTTACGTAAAAATAGCGCTCTAGCCTCTTTTATCGCATCTATTTTTTGCATAGTCGTGTTAAATTCGCTAGCGATTTGGCCTATTTCATCGTTTGCCTCTACTTTTATTAGCCTAAATTTATCTTCTTCTCCCGCCCTTCTTATCATATTTTTTAAATTTCTGAGCCTTAGCAATTTTTTTAAGACGACTATGAAAAATGCAGCCATTACGATATTTACTATAAGCCAAAGTACCCAAATACTATGCGAAGAAATTTCTTCTAAATTTTCTAAAGGCAGATCGTTTTTTGCAATGTCATCTTTACTTGATAGATCAAGCCCTGCCGCCTCCATAATACGTGAAAACATTTTAGGATCAATAGAAGAAAATCTAGGTACAAAATAAAGCTTTTTGTCGCACCTTATCATATCGGCATACGAATCGCTAAAAATTTTCTCACCATTTTGCCTGATCTCATTTGGATCGAGATCACTATTTTTAAGTCCGATTTGTGCTAACTGCTTGGTTATATTGCCGTCTTCTTGTCCGCGTATGCGCATGCCTAGCATAAAGCGCTGGTAGGTAAAATACTCCGCATCTCTTATTTGCCTTTTTGATTCGATGAAAAATGCTAAATTTACGACAACTAATGCGGCAAAAAAGAAAAATGATATTAGTTTGATTATGGATATATTACGCATTGATAAATTTATACCCTATACCGCGCACGGAGTGAATGAATCGCGGATTTTTAGGATCGTCTCCTATTTTTTGACGCAAGCGCCCTATGGCAACATCGATGCTTTTTAGTCCGCTTTGAAATTTCGCCTGACCCAAATTTATCAAAATATCTTCCCTTGGCACGACCAACCCCTCTTTTTCATAAAGGTAGATAAAGATGTCAAATTCCGCTTTCGTTAGCGCTATCTCCTCTTTGTTTTTTATGACGATACGCCTTTGTTTATCGACGCAAAAGGTTTTGGAGTCATCGCCTGCTTGTATCCCTCGGCGAAGTATTGCCCTTAGCCTAAAAGCAAGCTCTATAGGCTCATACGGCTTTGCCATATAGTCATCCGCCCCAAGCTCAAAGCCCTTTATCTTATCTAGCGTTTCGCTGCGGGCCGACGATATGATGATAGGTAACGATGGATAGCTGTGTCTTACGTGCTTGCACACGTCAAGGCCGTCCATATCTGGCAAACCAAGATCAAGCACCAATGCGTCAAAAGTATTTTTTGCGTCTAGAATTTTAAGTCCTTCAACCGGATTTGTGACTATGGTTACGCCAATCTCGCTTTTTGCCAGTGCAAATTTCAAAAGCTCGGCTAGTTCAAGATCGTCTTCTATAAGCAAAATTTCTATCATAGTAGCGATTATATCAAATTTAAAATTTAAAACTAAAAAATATTTTTTAGTTAATGTTACCAAAATCTTACCGTTTTTGATAGGCCTACATGTTATGATTTCGCTCATAAATCCAAAGATGATGGTGTAAAAATTTAAAGGAGGTTGTGGTGAAAACATGTTTTTTGACGATTGGCAAGAGTAAATTTGCTCTTAGTTTGGCTGCGCTTATGGCTATGGCGACCTGTACAAGTGCGAGTGAGAGCTTGGCGGAGGCTTTACAAACAAGCACTATGGGTGCGACAGTATTTTCATACTACGATATGGACTCGACCGAGTACTTCCCGCCAGCCAGCAGAACAAATAAAATTCGTGAGCACATCGGTGGTTTAGGTGCTGAGCTTAGGTTTTTAACCGGCTCTTACTATGGCTTTAGGCTTGGTATTACGGCTCAGGGCTTAGTAAATTTCGGTCCGTCAAAGGCTGCAAAAGAGTATTTTGCCTATGACTGGAATAGCGAAGGTGTAGCACTTTCAGAGGCCTACTTAGGATATGAAAATGACTATATCGACTTTAAACTAGGTCGCCAGTACTACAACTCAAAATACACCGGCCTCGTGCCGCCGCTTGTGGCTACAAACACGGATGTGGGCTACAAAGAGGCGTTTGAGGGCGTGAGCGCTAGGATAAAGCTTGATAGCATAGATACCGTTATCGGCCTAGCAGACTTTTGGAAATTTGCAGGTAGATCAAGCGCCGTAACGGGCGGCGATCATGGTGCGCCAAGATTTAAAGACAGAGTTATCATCGGCGGCTTTGGACCTTATGCTTATAAATTTGACAACATCTTTAACTCGTTTGTAACATATAGCGGCCTTCCTGGCGTCTCGCTCACGGCCTGTTATGCAAACGTATCTGGTCTTGAATACGATGACGCGGCCAACTCAAAAGGCGATATAAATTTCTATTTCGCAGCTGCCGGCTACAAAACGCCTACGCTTTTTGAAAACGCGGTAGTCGGTATAGACTTTATGTATAAAGGCTCAAGAACAAACGGCACTTTAAAAGAGAATTTCGACTTTAACGGCAACTACTATGCAGGCATGATAGGACTTTATAACGCTTACGGCGCTGATTTTAGATACGCATACTCGACCGTTAGCAAAAACCAGATGTCGCTTCAAGGCATAGGAAACGACGTTGGCTCATTTACGGCTACTCCGATCTACGGTCCGTTTTTATTTATGAATTTTGCTGGTATGAATTTACATAAATTTAGCGCAGGCTACGACTTTAGCAACGTAGGCGTCGATGGTTTTAGATTAGATGCCGACTACTGGTACGGCAAACAGCGCAACGGTAGCAACGTCAGGTCAGGCGGCTTGCACGGTCAAGCGCCAGGAACTAGGATAGATGTAGAGGGCTGGGACGTGCAAGTTAGCTATAAAGTTCCTGCAGTAAAAGGCTTAAAGCTATCTGCTATCTACGAAACTATGGATAGAAAGCTAAAATATACAAACGGTGACTCTGACGGCAAAACGACGGATGAAGAGCTTTGGCTAAGAGCGTCTTATGACTTTGACATATTAAAATAAAACTTGAAACAAGGAGTATAAAATGGTAGAAAAAAATGAACTATCACGCCGCTCGTTTTTAAAACGTAGTGGCGCACTCACACTTGGCTCAGTTGCAGCAGGATCAGCGCTGCTAACAGGCTGTGATAACCCGAACAATCACCTCATCCACCCAGAAAAGGAGACCACAAAAGCACCTGATGTGCCAAAATGGCTAGGTGTCGAGCCTGAAATTTCAGACAAAGATATAAAAGAGACGCTTGAAACCGATGTGCTTATCATCGGTGCTGGCGTTTCAGGGCTTCACGCTGCGCGCGCTGCTAGCGAAAAAGGCGCAAGGGTTATCGTCCTAGAAAAAGCCGGTCGCTTTCAGGTTAGAAGCGGTCAGTACGGCACTCTAGGCAATAAATTTCAAAGAGAGCTTGGTATCAAATATGACAAGAATGCGGCCATAAATGAACACTTAAAACAGATGGGCTACCGCGCCGATCAGCGAGTGTGGAACTACTGGGCGGATCACAGCGGCGAGGACTTTGACTGGATGATAGAGCTTGCTCCTGCGGTGCATTTTATGAAAGAGACCGATACGCAGCTTGATAGAAGTAAGATAAATTTGATGCTTATGCACTATCCACTCCCGGCCGGATACGACCCAAGTAAGGAAAACAGCCCAAGCTATCCAACTGTTATGTCCTTTTTACCTAGTCAAGAGCCGATGATGGAGCTAGTTTATGAAAAGTCTATAAAGCAAGGCGCAAAATATATCTTCAAAACTCGTGCGAAAAAGCTACTTCGCGACAAAACAACCGGCAAAATGCAAGGAGCGATCGCGCAAAATATGTCTGATGGCTCATATATCAAGATAAATGCTAAGTCGGTGATACTTGCTACGGGCGATTATATGAATGATCCTGAGATGGTAAAGACATTTGTGCCGTGGGTGGCAAATTTCTTCTGTCCGTTCCCAAACAGAGACTACAAAAACAATCCGACAAACACGGGAGACGGACACAAACTTGGCTCATGGATAGGTGCAAAGCTAGAAGACGGACCGCACGCACCAGTCGCTCACACGCTTGGCGGACCGCTTGGCGTTGATGCGTTTTTACTAACAAATGCAAAGGGAGAGCGCTTTACAAATGAAGATCTAAGCGGTCAGCAAGTCACTCAGCCGCTCTCTCGCCAACCAGGAGGCTTTGGCTGGCAGGTATTTGACTCTAAATTTCCAGAGCAAGTCGGCCTCATGGGCGTATCACACGGCAGTGTAAACCACTGTGTAGAAGATAATCCAAAGCTTCCACCTGACTGCCAGTGGGCGATAGGCAAAACATCGTATATATCGGTAAAAGATATTGAAGAGATGCCTGATGTATTTAAAGCAAACAGCATAGAAGAACTTGCCGGTATGCTATACCCTAATAATCAAAAGGCACAAACGCAGTTTTTAGCAACTATAAAACGCTACAACGAGCTATGCGACAAAGGTTACGATGATGACTTTGGTAAGACCGCAAAGAGGATGTTTCCAGTACGTCACGCGCCGTTTTATGCCGGCAAAATGGGAGTAGGTGCGAGCCTGGTCGTAATGGGTGGCTTTACCGTTGAGCCAAGCACTGCAAATGTGCTAGATACTAACTATAACGAAATTTCTGGACTTTATGCCTGCGGTAACGTCATGGGCGGACGCTTTTTGGGCGATTATCCGGTAGTTTTAGCCGGAACTAGCCACGGAACATGTCTATGCTACGGACGCTTAGCAGGCTATCAAGCGGCGGCGAACGCAAAAGGAGTAAAAGCATGAGCAAGAGAAGAAAATATACGATAATAGGGCTAATAATAGCTGCCGTCATAGGTTTTATAGCGTTTCATCAGGTACAAGCAGCTAGCCACAAAGCTGAATTTTGTATCATGTGTCACAACATGCAGCCTGAGTATGACTCTTTTACAAAGGGAAATATGCTAGCTAAAAAGCATAACGACGCAAATGTAACATGCCATGACTGCCACGTCCCAACCATAGGTGAGCAACTAAACGAGGTCAGGATGTATGCGATGGGCGATTTTGAGATGCCAACAAAACAAAGAGGATTTACAAACGAGCAGTGCACCAGCTGTCATAAGATAGACGATATCAGGAAAAAGACTGCGCACTATGGTTTGTCTAACCCGCATAATGGTGTCCATAATAGAGACAATGAAATGCTTCAGTGCCAATCATGTCACGCAGTGCATCATCCGCAAAAGCTAAATACTTGCATGTCTTGCCACCCGATAGACTGGAAAGTAGATAGTAGCTGGAAGATGTATCCGCCTAGCGAAAAATAATCT
>CALCKS010000295.1 GCA_937965895.1 uncultured Campylobacter sp. | reverse complement strand
TTTTAAGTCTGCGGCAGACTACTTGTCTAGCCTTGACTTAAAATTTCTGCACAACATTCAAATCCATCTCAAAATACTTGCAAATCTTATTTCGTATCGCAGGTCAAATTTGGTCTGCGATACTTTTAAATTTAAAGCATAAAATTTACCAAATTTCAAAATCAAATTTTGCTGTGTAAAATTTGATTCCACATCATCTTTCTTAACCCAAATTTCGCTACAATCTCTCAAATTTTATCAAAGCTAGGAGCTAAATTTGCAAAATACTCAAAAATCCAAAATCCGCTGCGACTGGGCGGAGAAAAGCGAGCTGGAGCGCGTATATCACGACCGGGAGTGGGGCAAGCTCATAAAAGACGATGCGAAATTTTTCGAGCTCATCGTGCTGGAGGGCTTTCAGGCTGGCATCTCGTGGCATGCGGTGCTGCTTAAACGCGAGGCGATGCGAACGGCGTTTGATGGATTTGACGCGCATAAAATTTCGCTCTACGGCGAGGAGCAGACGGCGAAATTTATGCAAAATCCAGCGCTCATCAGAAACCCCCTAAAGCTAAACTCGCTTGCCGCAAACGCACGCGCATTCCTCGCCGTCGTAAGCGAGTTTGGCAGCTTTTACGACTATCTTTGGGGCTATTTGCTACCTAAATTTGATCACAAATTTGACGGCAAGCCTATCATAAATCACTATGAAAACCTAAAACAAGTCCCCGCTACCACGCCGCTTGCGGAGTTCATCGCAAAAGAGATGAAAAAGCGCGGGTTTAAATTTCTAGGCCCCACGAGCGTATATGCGTTTTTGCAAAGCGCGGGCGTAGTGGACGATCATCTGGACGCCTGCTTTTGCAAAGGAGGCAAGTGATGCTCGCGCAAAAGCGAGTTTTTAGCTACATCGAGGATAAATTCGGCGCGCAGGGCGAGCGGGTGTTTGACAAACACCCGGAATTTGCCGTATTTCGCCACGCAAAAAATCAAAAATGGTTCGCCGTTTTTATGCGCGTGGACGGCGGCAAGCTGGGGCTTAAAAGCGCAGAGGAGCTAGAGATACTAAATCTAAAATGCAAGCCTGATTTGGCGGCGATTTTGCGCGACGGGGAACAAATTTTGCCTGCCTATCATATGAATAAAAAGCACTGGATCAGCGTAAATTTAAGCTCTAAAATCGCACCCGAGCAGGTAGAGGATCTGATCGATCTTAGCTTTGAGCTAACGCGCTAAAACGCTCGTAGTAAACAGCTCTTTTCACTGCTAAATTTGACGACCGGGAAGCGTACTAAGCGCTAGTTGGCGGATGCGTAAAATCTCCTAATTTTACCGACGATTCTCTAGCCTACTTTACGTGCGCCTCTTTACGCTTGCGGCCTTATGTAAAGCCTGCTAAAATCCGCATAAATTTCATCTTTTCAGCATCTCAAAATTTCATTTTCGCTAAAATCGGGCTAATAAATTTAAGTAAAAATCGTGCGAACTTTGAGCATGGTCGGCGGCGCCTAATAGCGCAGAGCGGTATCGCGGCGAACGACGCAAAGAGTCTTGAAATTTCGCAAAATAGTGCAAAATGAATTTAGCGGCTAATATGCGAAAGGGGTTTATTTGCGCAAGACGGCCGGATAAATAACAAGCGGGCGAGTAAATACGAAAAATAACGAACGCCACAATAGAGCAAATGGCTACGACGTTGATTGCTTCATGGGCGACGTAAATATAAATACTTTAAGAATTTACAAGGAAAACGAGTGGAAAATTTAAAACAAGGAAATTTTAACCAAGCAAGCGGGCTTCACCGTACGGTAGAAGCGGGCTCAAATTCGGGTCGCGAAAATTTAGCGCAGTCAAATTTAAACGCACAAGCGACCCACGCCGACGAAAGAGAGCGCGCAAAGGAGCAAAACTTCGAGCGCAAAAAGGTCCATTTCATCGGTATCGGCGGCATAGGCATCTCGGCGATCGCGCGGTTTTTGCACGAAAAGGGATTCATCATCAGCGGTAGCGACATCAAGGAAAGCCCGACCACGCGCGAGCTGGCCGCACAGGGCATCGACGTCATCACGCCGCACAGCAAGGCCGCGATCAAGGATCAGGACTTTGTCATTTATTCGGCCGCGATAAAACCCGATAATGTCGAACTCGTCGAAGCGCGAAGCAAAGGGCTGCACTGCCTATCGCGCAAAGAGGCGCTGCCGATGGTACTAGAGGGCAAGCGCGTGTTTTCGGTAGCGGGCGCGCACGGCAAAAGCACGACCTCGGCGATGCTCTCTAGTCTCGTGGAGGGCTCGGTCATCATCGGCGCGATCAGTAAGCAGTTTGGCTCAAATATGAAATATGAGCCCTGCGACAACGTCATTTTCGAAGCTGACGAGAGCGACAGCAGTTTTCTTAACTCAAACCCGTATCTAGCCGTCGTGACCAACGCCGAGCCCGAGCACATGGAGCATTACGGCTATGATTTGGAGAAATTTCACGCTGCGTATCGCGGCTTTTTGGAGCGAGCCAAGGTGCGTGTGATAAACGCCGAGGACGAGTTTTTAGGCACGATAAAGCTCGACGCCGTGCGCCTTTATCCGAGCACCGATATCACCGAGCTTAGCATGATCGTACGCGATTTCGTGCCTTATACCGCGTTTAATCTAAAAAATCTAGGCAAATTTGAGGTGCTGGGCATGGGCGAGCATATCGCCGTGGACGCGTCTCTTGCGATCTTAGCCGCGCTAAATGAAACATCTCTCGCGCAAATCAGGCAAAATTTGCTAAATTTTAAAGGTATCAAAAAGCGCTTCGATATCCTAACCGCTAGCCGCAAATTCGTACTAATCGACGACTACGCGCACCATCCGACCGAGATCAAAGCTACTTTGCAATCGGTCTTTGAATATGCCAAACTACTAGGCATCACAAAAATCACGGCGATCTTTCAGCCGCACAGATTTACGCGTCTGGGCGCAAATTTGCAGGGCTTTAAGGAGTGCTTTGAGGGTATAGACGAGCTAGTTATCCTGCCTGTTTACGCCGCGGGCGAGGCGTCCATAGATATAAATTTAAAAGAGGAGTTTAAACGCTACAATCCCGTGATGACGCAAAAAGTCGTTCGCGAGGGCGAGGGGATTGCTTTTACGGATGAGTTTGGCGTGAAAAACTTACTCGATGACGGCCTAGTGATCGGCTTTGGCGCGGGCGACATCACATATCAGCTAAGAGGCGACGTATGAGGGTCATAATCGTACTTTTAGGCGTGCTTGCCGCGATCGCGATATTTAGCGTGAGCGACGAGAAGCTAAGCAAAAAGGCGAAATTTATCATCACTTTTTCGGTGATTTTTGTCGCGGCGGCGCTGTATTTTTACGAGACCAGGCTAGAAAGCGAGCAGGGCAAAAGGCTGGAACTGGTCGCGTTTTTTAATCAGGGCAAAACCCTAAAATGCGGAAATTTTGACGTAAATAATACTAAATTTAACTACGAGTTCGGCACGTCCTCCTTCGTCGCAAAACGCGCGGCAAAGGAGCTAAATAGCGTCAAGATCGCGCTTGAGGGCTGCGAATTTAAAGGCGAATAATTGCGAAATTTTAAAGATAACCAAAATTTGACCCAAGGCGGCGTTTGGAAGGCGAACGGGCTGGAAAATAACGTCTATCGCGAGCAAAGAAACGGCGATATTTCGGACGCTACTGCGCACCGCGAGCAAAAAGAATTTACAAACGCGGAAAGCTTTGAGCGGCTTATAAAAATTTTAGACCTGCAAGGCTATATGGAGCGGTTTAACTCCTTTCTAGCGCGCCCAAAGCCGCTTTTTATGGCGGGCGACAGCAGGCTGCATTACGAGAAAATTTTAGAACTCTCGCAAAAGCAGTTTGATGCGCCCTCGCCGGCTCAAAACCTAGACGACGCGCTTATGCGCCTTAGCAAACAAGCCACGCTGCACGTGAGCGAGATTTTTGAGTTTGCTAAGATTATTAGCTACTTTACCTACCTAAAAACGCTTAAATTTGAAGGCAAACTGGGCGAGTGGCTCGCTAAAATCGAGATCCCGCAGCCGATGTTAAAGCTCGCAAACTCATTTGACAAAAACGGCGAGCTAAAAGACGAAGTGGACGAGCGCCTGGGCGGTATCAGAGACGCCTTTAGCGCCAAAAAAGCGCAAATAGACGCCGATCTGCGCCGTCTCATCTACTCAAAATCCATCACGCCA
>CALCKS010000294.1 GCA_937965895.1 uncultured Campylobacter sp. | reverse complement strand
AAGGCGACCCACGCCGAGGTTACGTAACCTAAAGCTACGGGTTAGCGCACTAGGGAAGCGATATTGCCCTAGCCAGATCAGCCCTGATCGCGCGTGTTTTGCCATTAGGCATATTCAGAGCTTGAAAAATCCACGCAATTTTATATGGCGGTAGCTTAATTGGTAAAGCCGCGGACTCCAAATCCGCAAGATGTCGGTTCGACCCCGACCCGTCCTGCCACCGTATCTTAAATCAAGCCCCGCAGTCTCCTTTGTCGATAGATTTTGCAAATACTAATATTCATCTTAGCGGGGTTTGCTTTAGGATACAAAACTCTAAAGGATACAAGATGAATAAATTTAAAAAATACTGCCCGAACGTATGGGTGGCAGAATGCGACGAAAAGCACAAAAAGGGCGAGGTTATTACTCTTGAAACACAATACGGCAAAGAGGTCGAATGTGAGGTTTATAACCTAGTAGCCGAAAAAAATGACAAGTTTTATTACTCGGTCGTGAGGCTAGAGGAAAACTATGCGGCAAGAAAAGCCGAAAAATACAGAAATTCACAGTCGGCGCACGCGAAAAAGAGCTTTGAGTGGTATCAAAAAAGCCAAGAGGGTGCAGAGTTTCTAAAACTCGCCGAGCCGATAAAGATCGGACACCACAGCGAGCATAGGCACAGAGCGCTAATTGAGCGCAACTGGAACAGGATGGGTAATAGCGTAAAAGAGCAAGAAATCGCCGACGAAAGAGCGCGTAAAGCGCAGTATTGGGAGGCTAAAGCTGAGGAGATAAACCTATCAATGCCCGAAAGCGTAGAATATTTTGCTGCGCAGCTAGAAAAAGCCAAAGCGCGACAAAAAGGGCTAAAGGACGGCACGATAAAGCGCGAGCATAGTTACTCTTTGACCTATGCGACCAAAGCCGTAAAAGAGCTAACGCAAAAACTGGAAACTGCCCGCATCTTATGGGCTTAAACTTCAAACGACGGGCTAGTCATCTCTAGCCCGAGAAAGGATTGGCCATGCGGCTTTTAAGGTTATTTAGGCGGCTAGCGAGTTATTTCCAAAAAGGAAACAACTCAAAACGGCTAATCAAAAATATCAGGTTTTTAAATTTGAAAGGATAACAAAATGGCGGCGAATTTTAAAAACGAAACGATCGAGATAATCGCAGGGCGCGAGATAGACGAATACTATTTTCATCGCCTAAACGAATACGACGAAGATAAAAAAGTCGAGTTTTACGGCTCGGGCGAGATAAATTGGGGCGAAATGCCGACCGAATGGCTATCTTACGACGGCGGGTTTGGCTTGCAAGAGTGGGACGGCTGGGTAACGTTTAAAAACTCCCCAGACTGGCTAGCGCGTGATGAATACGACGGCTCGGAGTGGTGGGCGCTACGCAAAAGACCGACGTTAAAGGATAAAAAATGAGCGCAACAGATCACGTCGATTACGACCTTATGAAAAACGAGCAGGCACAGGCGGTTTTAGACGCTAGATTTAACGAATTTCGCGATCAGGTGGCGGATGTTATCGCAACGGCAAAAGACCATCTCGACAAGCTGGCGAGCGAATACGAGGAGCTGATAAGCTTTGACGACCTAGCCGATGAAATAAATTGGCAGATAGACGATAGTTTGAAATTTTAAAGGACAGTGAATGAGTATCAACGAATTTAAATTTTATGCCTCTTTGTTTAAGAGGGACAACGAAACAGACAAACATCTAACCGTCGGCGATTTCGTTGCCTTTGTAAAATCATTTAGGGGGCAGAGATGACAAACAAAGAGTATCACGCGCGCCCCGAAATCTCAAAGAGTGATCTTGACTTGCTCGCTCGTAGCCCTTATCACTACAAATATAAAGACGAGTTTGAGCGCAAAGATAGCGCGGCTCTAGTTTTAGGCTCGGCGGTGCATAAGCTGATTTTAGAGCCTGCGGATTTTTTTAACGAGTTTAGCGTAGAGCCGAACGTCGATAAACGCACTAAAGAGGGCAAAGCAATCTACAACGAGTTTTTAGCAAATTTGGGCGATAAAACGGCTCTTGACAAAGCGACCCACGACATAGTCGAGCAAATAGCAAACGCCGTTAAATCTATGCGCGAAACGGCGGTGTTTTTAAGAGACGGGCTAGCCGAGCAAAGTTATTTTAGCGAGCTGGACGGCGTAGCGGTTAAATGCCGCCCTGATTTTTTCAATGAAAATTTAGGGCTTTGCATAGACTTAAAAACCACTTCAGACGCTAGCGCGGACGGCTTTGCCCGCTCGGTAGCTAGTTTTAATTACCACGTGCAGGCGGCGTTTTATAGCGATATTTTAAGAAGTCTCGGCAAAACGGTTAATAACTTCCTTTTTATTGCAGTGGAAACAAAAAAGCCTTTTATGGTCGGCTTTTATACGCTTGACGAAGCCGCGATAGAGCAAGGGCGCAAAACCTACCTAGCCCTGCTTGAACGCTACAAGCTTTGCCTAGCGCGCGGCGAGTGGTGGGGATACGC
>CALCKS010000293.1 GCA_937965895.1 uncultured Campylobacter sp. | reverse complement strand
TAAACGAGCTAGGCGCTAGAGGTGAGAGCAAAGACGAAAACGCGAAGGATCTAAAGGCGCTGTTTGGCGATCTGTAGCCAAATTTGAGCCATTTGGTCGCATGCGTTTGGGGCGGTAAATTTGAGGCACGGCGTCCGGGTCAAATTTGTGATAAATTTATTTACTAAAATTTGATCCACTTCGTCTGCTAAAATTTGCCGCTTTTTTTATTTTCTATTTTTAATGCGTTAAATTTTATTCATAAATCAACAAATTTGCCACACTTTTCTCGCAAAACCCGCACTGCAAAAATCATGACGCCGAATTTACAAGACCGTCCAACTATAGAGTAAATAAATCCAATACATTTAAATATAATTTTAAAAATGTTTAAGGACGCAATATGTAAAATATCCACAACAACCTCGCAGGATCAAAAATGAACGAAAAATCGCCAAAACCAACCAAACCCCTCAAAAAGCTACTTTTGATAGTCCTGATAGCTCTCGTAGTCGGCCACATCGGCATGTACGTAAATCAAAGGAGCGAGTGGCTCTATGACGGGCAGCCGTATCCAAAAGCAAAAGAGTGGCTAATAGGCGCAAATTTTATGATGGTATACGGACATTTTCTAACCAAACTACCCTTTGTCGATGAAAAAAGCCTTATCGTCCGGCCCGTGCTTGCCTTGCAGGATTATTTCATAAAAAGATGGAAAGAAAATTTACCAGACGACGATGCGGAAAAGTACGCGGACTGGTATGTTTTTAGGCTGATGATGTATATCGCATCCGACCGCATTTATCTGTTTATGCAGTACGATATGGACGAAGTCAAAAAAATAAACGAAAAAGCTTGGGAAACCATAGAAAATATGGTTAAATACGAAGCCAAAGACAAGATGTTTCAAGAGATCAGGTATGCAGCATTTAACAACTCGTCCGTTATATTTTCAAAAAACGTACTCGCAAACTGGTCTGATATAAAAAATAAAAACGGGCGAAAGTTGGTAAATATAAAAAACAAAACAAAATCTCAAGACGTCAAACAACACGAAAGACTCATAAAGCTGCGCGAATATATAAAATATATGAACGCGCTTTACTCCTCAAAATACCCTGAAATCTACAATAAAGCCAAAAAGGCCGAAGCGGCTGAGTATTATGAAAACGCGAGGTTGCACTCCATCGTAAGCCAAATTTTGCACTGGCAAATACTGACAAATAGATACGCAAATATAGACGGCTTTTGCCAAACGGATAAAAACGAGTACCTAAAAGACTACATCGAGACCAGGGATTGGCTGGTAAAAAATAAAGAAGATTTGGACAAATACGACATAAATATCTATACGACCGTAATAAAATCAGTGGACGACAAGATAAATGAAGTTTGCGAGGATGTTAAATTTTAAAATGCGGCGCGCAAGCGTCAAATTTTATAAAACGTTAGCGAGATAAATTTAAGATTAAGGCGGCGAGTAACCGCCAAATTTAGGTTATTTATTTTTAGTAGAGCGGTACATCGGGTGCTGGTAGTCGTTCCTCTCGCAGCCCGTAGCCAAAAGCGCAAACA
This sequence comes from uncultured Campylobacter sp., assembly GCA_937965895.1. Taxonomy (GTDB): domain Bacteria; phylum Campylobacterota; class Campylobacteria; order Campylobacterales; family Campylobacteraceae; genus Campylobacter_A. The sequence goes on along the minus strand of CALCKS010000293.1, from coordinate 347 downwards.
TCAAAGCAAGCGCACACAATATAGCTTTTCTCATTTTCTCCCTTTTTTGAATTTCATTTCCGCGCGATTATAGCAAATTTCGCCAAATTACCAAAATTGCCGTAGCTAAATTTGGCGGAATTTAAGCGGAGCTATTTTCGTCAAATTTGTCGCCGTTCAGTGAGAGTCAAAAAAGTGCGTACATCAAATTTTCTAGCTCGCTTTCCATCCTTGCTCGACTAGCGCCAGTGCACGAAAAATTCGCATTCGCAGGCAAATTTGCTAGCCCAAATTTGTCCCGTCCGGCGACTCGTCTTACGACGCCCCGAGCCGTAATATATTAAATTTTTATCCAAAAAAAAGTAGAA
>CALCKS010000292.1 GCA_937965895.1 uncultured Campylobacter sp. | reverse complement strand
GTATCAAATTTTGCCTTCCATTTGTTCAAATTTTTTGGCGGAAAAGTTGGCTAAAACAGCCCGAAATTTTGCTTTAGATGCTCTTTGATGGGCTCAAGCGGTAGCGAAATTTCGCTGTTTTTGCCGCCGGTCGCACCGTCAAAAAATGTAATCCCGCTTGGCGAGAGCGTAAAATTTTCGCTCGGAGTTATCTTTTCTTTGGCAAAGATCGCCGTTAAATTTGCGTCGTTTAGATCCTTAAAAACGTCGCCCAAATTTATCTTTTTTAGGTTTTTTAGCCAGACGGTTTTGCAGACTTTTCCGTTTACGCCTAGTTCGCAGACGCTTCTTATTTTGCTGTTTTGATACTCGAGGTTATTTAGCGCGCTTGCGGTGTTGCTTGAGGGGTCTTTGAGCCATACCGATTTAAAATTTTCAAGCTTTGCGGCGAGAGATTTTTTGTTATTTTGAGCAAATTTAGGCGAATAAAAGTCACTCGCGACGGATTCAAATCGCGTCCCGTCTCGCCCGATCTCTTGCAGACCGAGTGCGGTAAAATCATAGCTTGCGACCTGTTTTATCACAGCCTTTCGCGCCTTGCCTCTGATTGCTAGTTTGCCCGTTAGTTCGCCGTTATCCGCTTTTACACTTAGATTTAGCCACTCGGCAACCGCGTTTACGGCCGTTATATCGGCGCCCGATCTTTCGATGCTACCTTTACTAAAGTCGTATCTAGCGCCCTCGAAAAATGCGTGACCTTGAAATTTGGGCGGTAAAACGGCGCCCTTGTCGCTAAAATTTTCAAACTCGGCCTCAAGCTCGCTGATGTAGAGCTCAAATTTGCTCCCGTCCGCCTCGCCTGCAAATTTATAAATTTTGCCCTCGTTTTCATGCCTGATCTCGTAGCCTAGTGCCAAAACGCAGGCCAAAAATATCGCCGTAACCGCTCTCATAACCGCTCCTTTATATGCCCAGCGCCCAGCGAGAAAACGGCGCGACCTCGCATTTTATGCCCTCTATGCTCGTCTCGCCCGAGTTTGCCACACTGATTGCTTGTAGCCTATTTATACCTAAATTTTTTAAATTTGCGTGCAGTTTTTTAAATTTTAAAAAGACCAAATCCGCATCGCTAAACGGCGAGCAAATGATCGCAAGTTTCCTTTTTGGCAGGAAAAAATCAAGTTCCTTGGTGTAAAAAATCCGCTCGTTAAATTTGGCTAGCTCGCAAAAAACCGTGTTGTTAAAATTTTTTGCGAAGTCCTTTTTTAGGCTCAGCGCGCTTTTAAATGCAAAGTCGTTAAAATAAAGCCTCTTTGCGGCGTTTGGCTCGTTAAATTTTTCTACCAGGCTAACTGCGCTCATGTTTTCTAGCTCGCTAAGCGCGCCGTAGACGCTATCTTTTGAGATTTTGCGGGCGGATTTTAGTATACTAAAAATCTCAAAAACGCTCACGTTTTGCGCCTGAGCTTTCGCGCACTCTTTTAGCACGGCTAGTTGCGTGGCTGATAGCGACGATTTTAGCGCGATTTGTAGATTTACCGCGACGTTTTCGGCGTCTCCAAAGGCCGATGCGGGACTCCTGCCGTGAAGCAAAAAATGGCTAAAAAGCGTCTCGGGATCGATCTTTTTTGAAAAAAACGCGATAAATTCCTCGTAGTCTAAAAAATCCAAATTTAGCTCGCTAAAACCGTTTAAATTTGCATCTTTAAACCGCGAAGCGACGATAAAATTTGATAAATTTAGCTGCAAAATCGGCTCAAATTTATCCCAAAATCTCTGCTCAAAATCATCGATCGCTAGAATTTTTATCTGCGGATTTTGGTGTAAAAACTCGGGTAAATTTGACAAAATCTCATCCGCATCTATGCGAAGGTCGCCTAAATTTACATATAAAAACTCTTTGCCCTCAAATGCCGACAAAAAGCCCGCGATCAGCGAGGTTTTACCGCTTCCTACACCGCCTTTTATCAGCGTTTTTGGTGCGACGATCTCAAATTTTCTATTTATAAATCTGACGTTTTTGGGCGGACTTTGGTAGAGCGCGGTTAGAGTTTGCATTTTTTGCCTTTTAAATTTGGAAAATTATAGCAAAGTTTCCTTGTAAAGAGGAAGATAATTAAAATTTGACGCCAAAAAAACAAGGGCAAATTTAACGATTTTTAAAAAAAAAAAAAGGGGGGGGGGGAGAATGCGTTAAATTTTTATTTGAAAGGCGGATATTATGAAAAAAATTACGGTTTTTGGTCTGATGTTAATAAGCGCTTTGGCGATAGACAATCCGATGGCAAATATACTAAAGGACTATGAAAACAAGTGTAATGCCGGAGACGAGATGGCGTGCGGCGTGGCGGGCGGAGTTTATGATTTTGCCTTTGAGGTGTACGGGGTAAAGCAAGACTACGGCAAGGCGATGAAATTTTATAAAAAGGGTTGCAATAATGGAAACTACAGGTCGTGCAATAATCTAGGCTTTATGTACGAAAATGAAAAAGGCGTAAAGCGGGACTACAAAAAAGCGTTTGAGCTATATGCTAAATCTTGTGATGTCGGAAACGACGCGCTCGGTTGTAGAAATCTTGGATTTTTGTATATCAATAAGCATGTTTCAGGCATAAATGAGAAGCAAGCGTTTTTGGAAGGAATTTGGCGTGTTAAAAAAAGCTGCGACATCACGCCGGATTTTACTGCTTGCAGCTTTTTGGGCGATGTATACTTAGAATTAAATGAAAAAAACGACGCAATGAAATATTATCAAAGAGGATGTACTGCCGGGGCTACCGATAATGTTGTTCAATCTTTTGAAGAAGGCGTTAGGCTTTGGCAACTAACCTGCGCAATGTACGAGCTTTTAAAACAAGGCTCAAGGTGATTTTTAAAATTTGGACATGACTTTAAACTGTCCAAATTTATCCCAAACCAAATTTAAATATTTCGCCTCAAATTTTCAGCCAAATTTACAAAATCTTCCTTATAAAAAGGAAATAATTTTATTAAATTTCACGAAATTTGTTCAAAATATTGACTTTAAAAAGCCATTTGGATAAAATCCGAGTCTCTTACACAAGTAAGAAGTGTCGTATGTTTGCGACAAGTTCTATTCAAAGGAAAGAAACATGGAAAGAATCAGGCTTAAGCTTAAAGCTTATGACCATAGAGTTCTCGACCGCACAGTTGCAGCCATAGTAGAAGCTGTCAAACGAACGGGCGCCGACGTCAGAGGTCCGGTGCCGATGCCTACGAAGATCAAACGCTACACGGTCTTAAAATCACCACACATCAACAAAGACTCACGCGAGCAGTTTGAAATGAGAATTCACGCTAGAATGCTAGATATCGTAGCGGCTACGCCCGATACCGTCGACTCGCTAACAAAGCTTGACTTAGCCCCTGAGGTTAACGTCGAAGTCCGCGCGATGGGTAAATAAAGGCGAGGTGAAAGATGGAATATATCGTAGAAAAAATAGGCATGAGCAGAACGGTAAACAACCCGAGCATCCCTGTTACGCTTCTAAAGGTCGTAAACGCTAAAGTTTGCGAAGTGAGCGAATGTGGCAGCGCGATAGTAGCTTATGCTAAAGGTAAAGCAAAAAATAAAGCCATAGAGGGTCAGCAAAAAAAATATAGCCTAACGGCAGAATTTAATAAATTCGCAACCCTAGAAGTCGCCAATAAAGAGGCAGGCGATCTTGATTTTAGTCCGCTTAGCTCGGCTAAAATTTTAAAAGTTAGCTTCAGCTCAAAAGGTAAAGGCTATCAAGGCGTCGTGAAAAGACACGGCTTTGGCGGCGGTCCGAAAAGTCACGGTTCTCGCTTCCACAAAAGACACGGCTCTATCGGTAACCGCGAGTGGCCGGGACGCGTTCAGCCTGGTATGAAGATGGCCGGACACACCGGAAACGAAAAAGTTACCGTTAAAAACGAGATCGTAAGCTTTGACGCCGAAAACGGAATTTTGGTTTTAAAAGGTAGCGTCGCTGGCTATAACGGCGCAATGGGCAGAATAAGGATAGTAAAATGAGTAAAGTTTGCGTATTAAACGAAAAATTTGAAAAAGCTAGCGAGCTTGATCTACCGGCTAATTACGCTGAGATTAACCCGCACAACCTATATCTTTACGTTAAGTCTTATTTGTCCGGCATGCGTTCAAATTCGGCTCACACCAAAACCAGAGCTTTCGTAAGCGGCGGCGGTAAAAAACCGTGGAGACAAAAAGGTCGCGGCGGCGCTAGAGCGGGCTCAACCAGAACTAACGTCTGGGTAGGCGGCGCGGTAGCATTTGGTCCGAGCAACGAGCGAAACTACTTCCAAAAGGTCAATAAAAAGCAAAAAAGATTGGCGCTTGAGTTCGCGCTAAACGAAAAAGCTAACGCGGGTAAAATTTTCGCGGTGGATAGCATAGAGATCGCAAGCGGCAAGACTAAAGACGCGGCTAAAATAATCAGCGCGTTAAATTTGAGAGACGCTTTGGTCGTAAAAGATCTGCTTGACGACAACACACTATTGGCGTTTAGAAATTTATCAAACTGCTATCTAATCGATGCGAGCGAGATAAACGCTTACTTAGTGGCGACTTACGGTGCCGTCGTTATCGAGAAGGCCGCACTTGAAACTATAATAAAAGAGGGCTGAAATGGCAGATATAACTGATATCAAAACGATTTTATATACGGAAAAAACTCTCGGTCTTCAAGAGCAAGGCGTGGTCGTTATACAAACTTCGCCTAAGATGACTAAAAATAGGCTGAAAGAAATTTTGAAAGAATATTTTGGAGTAACGCCGCTTCGCGTAAATTCGCTTAGAATCGACGGAAAAGTTAAGCGTTTCAAAGGAAGAGAAGGTCAACGCAACGAGATAAAGAAATTTTACGTTCAGTTGCCTGAAGGCTCAAGCCTAGAAAACACGGAGGCGTAAGATGGCGATAAAAACCTATAAACCTTATACACCTAGCCGCAGATTTATGACAGGCTTATCAAGCGAAGATATCACTGCTAAACCTAGCGTGAGAAGCTTGCTTGTAAAGATCCCTGTAAGCGGCGGTAGAAATAGCAATGGTAGAATAACTTCTAGACATAAAGAAGGCGGAGCGAAGAAACTTTATAGAATCATCGACTTTAAACGCCGCAAATTTGGTATCGAAGGTAAAGTCGAAGCTATCGAGTACGATCCGAACAGAAACTGCCGCATCGCGCTTATCGCTTATAAAGATGGCGAAAAACGCTACATCATCAGACCAAACGGACTAAACGTTGGCGATATCGTAGCAGCAGCCGAGGCAGGTCTAGACATAAAACCTGGCAACGCGATGAAACTAAGAAACATCCCTGTTGGTACTATCGTACACAACGTGGAGCTAAAACCTGGCAAGGGTGCTCAGATGGCTCGTTCAGCCGGCGGTTACGCTCAGCTAATGGGTAAAGAGGAAAAATACGTAATGCTTCGCTTGCCAAGCGGCGAGATGAGACAAGTACTCGCAGAGTGCATGGCTAGTATCGGCGTAGTAGGTAACGAAGACTGGGCGAACGTAACTATCGGTAAAGCTGGACGTAATCGCCATAGAGGTATCCGTCCTCAAACTCGCGGTTCTGCGATGAACCCAGTAGATCACCCGCACGGCGGTGGTGAGGGCAAGAAAAACTCTGGCCGTCATCCTGTTACTCCATGGGGTAAACCGACTAAAGGTGCTAAGACTCGCCGCAAGAAGGCTAGCGATAAGCTTATAATTTCAAGAAGGAAAGGTAAATAGAGATGGCAAGATCACTCAAAAAAGGACCTTTTGTCGATGAGCATGTAATGAAAAAAGTCGTTGCCGCTAAAAAAGCTAACGATAACAAGCCGATAAAAACATGGTCTAGACGCAGCACGATAGTGCCTGAAATGATAGGCCTAACGTTTAACGTTCATAACGGCAAGAGTTTCATTCCAGTATACGTTACGGAAAACCACATCGGATATAAACTAGGCGAATTTGCTCCTACGCGCACATTTAAGGGTCACAAAGGCTCAGTGCAAAAGAAAATCGGTAAGTAAGGGGATAAGATGAGCAAATCAATTATTAAATTCGTAAGATTATCTCCGACTAAAGCCAGACTAATCGCAAGAGAAGTACAAGGCATGAACGCCGAATTTGCGCTAGCTAGCCTTAGCTTTATGCCAAACCGCGGCGCCAAATTTATCGCTACAGCTATCAGCTCGGCGGTAGCTAACGGTGGATTCGAGCCTGAAGAGGTTATTGTGACAAGCTGCCGCGTAGACGCGGGCCCAGTATTAAAAAGATTTAGACCGCGAGCGAGAGGAAGCGCAAGCAGAATCCGCAAACCGACTTCTCATATCTTAGTAGAAGTATCTAAACCTGAAAAGAAGGAAGCGTAATATGGGTCAGAAAGTAAATCCGATAGGGCTAAGACTAGGAATAAACCGCAACTGGGAGTCAAGATGGTTTCCTGCTAAAGGAACTTTGGCTGAAAATATCGGCGAAGACTACAAAATTCGCGCTTTCTTGAAAAAGAAACTTTACTACGCGGGCGTTTCTCAAATTTTGATCGAGAGAACGGCTAAGAAAATTCGCGTAACCGTCGTAGCAGCTCGCCCTGGTATTATCATCGGCAAAAAGGGCTCTGACGTAGAGAAGCTTAAAGAGGATATCCAAAAGCTGATCAACAAAGAAGTAAACGTAAATATCAAAGAAGAAAGAAAAGCTCAAGCTTCGGCTCAGCTAGCTGCAGAAAACGTAGCTATGCAGCTTGAAAAACGCGTTGCATTTAGACGTGCGATGAAAAAAGTTATCCAAGGCGCTCAAAAATCAGGCGCTAAAGGTATCAAAATTTCAGTCGCTGGACGTCTTGGTGGCGCGGAAATCGCTAGAACAGAGTGGTACTTGGAGGGTCGCGTTCCGCTTCACACTCTAAGAGCTAAGATCGATTACGGCGTTGCCGAAGCGCATACGACTTATGGAAACATAGGTATAAAAGTGTGGATATTTAAAGGCGAGGTTCTTCAAAAAGGCGTTCAACCTGAAAAGAACGAAGAAGAAAAAGCCGATAAAAAACCGCGCAGAGCAAGAAGAGGTAAATAATCATGTTGATGCCAAAACGAACTAAATTTCGCAAACAGATGAAAGGCAGAAACCGCGGTAAAGCTACTCGCGGCGCCGATCTTGCTATGGGCGAGATCGGAATAAAAGCCGTAGAAGCGGGCCGCGTAAATTCGCGCCAGATCGAAGCGGCTCGTGTGGCTCTAACCCGCCACGTAAAACGCCAGGCTAAAACTTGGATCAGAGTTTTCCCAGATAAGCCGTTAACTAAAAAACCTCTACAAACTCGTATGGGTAAAGGTAAAGCCGGAGTCGAAGAGTGGGTTATGAATATAAAACCAGGTCGTATAATAGTCGAAATGGCGGGCGTAGATGAGGAACTAGCGCGCGAAGCTCTAACTCTAGCGATCCACAAACTTCCGTTTAAGACTAAAATCGTAACGCGAGAGAGTGAAAATGAAATATACTGATATTAAAGACAAAAGCGTTGCAGAACTTAACGCGTTATTGAAAGAGAAAAAGGTGCTTTTATTTACTTTAAGACAAAAGCTAAAAACTATGCAGCTAAGCAACCCTAACGAGATTAGCGCCGTCCGCAAGGAAATAGCGCAAATCAACACTGCAATTAGCGCTTCAAAGTAAGGGGTGAGAAATGGCATTAAAAAGAGAAATTCAAGGTGTCGTTTTACAAAAGGCCGGCGATAAGACGGCTACGATTTTGGTTGAGAGACGCGTTATGCACCCAAGATACCACAAATTCGTAAAACGCTTTAAAAAATATATGATTCACGACGAAAAGAACGAAACAAAAGCGGGCGATACGGTCGTAGCTATCGAATGCAGACCGCTAAGCGCGAGAAAATCTTTCCGCTTAAAGACTATTTTAGCGACGGGGGTTGAGTAATGATACAATCTTTTACGAGGCTTACGGTCGCCGATAATAGCGGTGCGAAAGAGCTAATGTGCATTAAAGTTTTGGGCGGCAGCAAGAGAAGATACGCGACGCTTGGCGACGTTATCATCTGCTCGGTCAAAAAGGCGCTTCCAAACGGTAAGATCAAAAAAGGTCAAGTGGTAAAAGCAGTCGTCGTTAGAACTAAAAAAGAGGTTCAAAGAGATAACGGCTCGCTAATCCGCTTCGACGAAAACGCAGCCGTCATCTTGGATAACAAACGCGAGCCTATCGGTACTCGTATCTTTGGACCGGTCGGCCGTGAGGTTAGATACGCTAACTTTATGAAAATCGTTTCGCTTGCTCCGGAGGTGTTATAATGGCTAACGTTAAATTTAAAGTAAAAAAAGGCGATACCGTTAAGATCATCGCAGGCGACGACAAAGGTAAAACAGGTAAAATTTTATCCGTCCTAGCCAAAAAAGGACAAGTCATCGTCGAGGGCTGCAAGGTAGCTAAAAAAGCTATAAAACCTAGCGAAAAGACCCCAAACGGCGGCTTTATCAATAAAGAGATGCCTATTGATATCTCAAATGTTGCAAAAGTTGAGGGCTGAAAATGAATAGATTAAAAGCTAAATACAATGAGGTCGTAAAGCCTGCTTTGGCTAAAGAATTCGACATCAAAAATCCTATGCTAATCCCTGCGATCGAAAAGATCGTGATAAGCGTAGGCGCTGGCGAATCGGCTAAAGATCAAAAGCAACTTCAAAACATCGCCGATACTATTTCGCTAATCGCAGGACAAAAAGCCGTAGTTACCGATGCTAAAAAATCGGTCGCGGGCTTTAAAGTGCGCGAGGGATTTCCTGTCGGCGTAAAAGTAACGCTTAGAAAAGAGAATATGTTTGCGTTTTTAGACAAACTAATCTCTATTGCTCTACCGAGAGTTAAAGACTTTAGAGGTCTTCCAAAAGACGGCTTTGACGGACGTGGAAACTACAACTTCGGCCTTGACGAGCAGCTAATGTTCCCAGAGGTCGAGTACGATAAGATTTTACGCACTCACGGTATGAATATAGTTATAGTCACGACGACAAACAGCGACAAAGAGGCATTCAAATTGCTTGAGCTATTTGGTTTGCCGTTTGCGAAAGGAAAGTAATATGGCGAAAAAATCAATGATAGCAAAGGCTGCCAGAAAGCCTAAATTTACGGTTCGCGGCTATACGAGATGCCAAATTTGCGGACGCCCGCATTCGGTTTATAAAGATTTTGGAATTTGCCGCGTATGCCTAAGAAAAATGGCTAACGAGGGACTAATCCCGGGTCTAAAAAAAGCAAGCTGGTAAGGAAGAGAAATGTTAAACGACTTAATTTCAGACGGACTAACTCGCATTAGAAACGCCGCAATGAGAAGACTTGAAACTACAAAGCTTCTTCATTCAAACGTCGTCGAGGCTACTTTATCTATCCTTGCGGCTAAAAGCTATATCGAGAGCTACAACGTCGTAGAAGAAGATAAAAAGAAATTTATAAACGTAGTTCTAAAATACGACGAGCACGGCAGAAGCGTGATTAACGAGCTTAAGCGCGTATCAAGCCCGGGCCGCCGCGTTTATAAGGGAAAAGACGAGATCAAGAGATTTAAAAACGGCTACGGAACGATCATCGTTAGCACCAGCAAAGGCGTTTTAAGCAACGAAGACGCTCACAAAGCTGGCGTAGGCGGCGAAATCCTCTGCTCTGTGTGGTAATTGTCTAAAACGCTACGAGGTAGCGTTTTAGATTACTTTGAAATGAAATTTGACTAGGCATCTTTTTGTAGTTTATAAAATTTACGAAAAATTTTCGCCGTCAAATTTCTAAAATTTAAAATCGGAAGTTTAAATTTAAAAAGCTTCCCGAATTTAGCTCGATATGCAAATTTACCCAAATTTGCCAAAGCTAAATTTAAAAACGACGATATCAAATTTGACGCCAAATTTTAGGAAATAAATCCAAAAAAGACTAGTCAAATTTGACGAGAAAATTAAAGTGTTTGAAGCGGTTTTTATCGCTTCGATTCATTTCTATTTTTATGGTATTGCGGTATCCATTCGTAAAAGTAGACATACCCTAGACAAGTAAAAAAGGAAAAAAATGTCACGTATAGGAAAACAGCCGATAGCTATTCCAAGCGGAGTAGAAGTCAGCGTAGAAGGCAACGTCCTTAAATTTAAAAAAGGCGCTCATTTAAAAGAGCTTGACACAAAGGGGCACGTAGATGTCAAAATCGAAGATGCTCACATAGTATTTTCTCCAAAGAGCGACGAGAGACAAGATAGAGCCTACTGGGGCACTTATAGAGCGCTTGCAAACAATATCGTCATCGGCATCACAAAAGGTTTTGTTCGCCAGCTTGAGATCAACGGCGTCGGTTACAAAGCCGCTGCTAAAGGCCAAGTACTTGAGCTTACTTTAGGATTTTCTCATCCGATAAATCACGAAGTGCCAAAAGGCGTTGAAATCAGCGTAGAGAAAAACATCATCACTATTAAAGGCGACGATAAGCAAGTGGTCGGTCAGATCGCGGCTCAAGTCAGGGCGTATAGACCGCCTGAACCGTATAAGGGCAAAGGCGTTAAATACGTAGAAGAGCGCATCATCCGCAAAGCCGGTAAGACATCTAAGAAGTAAGGGATAGATAATGACAGCAAATGTATTAAAAAGAAAACTCGCTCTTAGAATCAAGAGAAAAAGAAGAATCAGAGCCAAAATTTCCGGCACTGCGGTATTGCCTAGAATTTCTATCTTCAAATCAAACAGAACTCTTTACGTCCAAGCTATCGACGACGTAGCAGCCGTAACTATAGCGGCAGCTGACGGCAGAAAACTAGGCGTAAAAGCAAACAAAGAAGGCGCCGTAACTTTGGCTAAAGAATTTGCAAAAACTCTAAAAGCTAAAAAAATAGAAACGGCATTATTCGACAGAAACGGCTATTTGTATCACGGTGTGATAGCGGCTTTTGCAGACGCATTACGTGAAAACGGTATCAAACTATAAGGAAAATCGCTATGGAAAAATATAACAGAGAAGAATTCGAAGAAGTAATGGTTGATATCGGCCGCGTTACAAAGGTCGTAAAAGGCGGTCGTAGATTTAGATTTACGGCTCTTGTCGTAGTAGGAAACAGAAACGGCCTAGTGGGCTTTGGCTTCGGTAAAGCAAAAGAGGTGCCGGACGCTATGAGAAAAGCCGTCGACGACGCGTTTAAAAATATCATAGAGGTAAAAAGAAAAGGCTCGACTATACCTCACGACGTAGAGGTTAAATTTAACGCTAGCCGCGTTTTACTTCGCCCTGCTAGCGAAGGTACGGGCGTGATCGCGGGCGGTAGCGCTCGTCCTATTTTGGAGCTTGCGGGCATCAAGGACATCCTAACAAAATCGCTTGGCTCAAACAACTCGGCAAACGTCGTTCGCGCTACTTTAAAAGCGCTAAGCATGCTTAAAGGCTAAGGAGAAGATATGGGACTAGAAAATTTAAAACCTGCCGAGGGCTCGACTAGACAAACCAAAAGACTAGGTCGCGGTCAAGGTAGCGGTCAAGGTAAAACCGCAGGCAAAGGACACAAAGGTCAAAGAGCTAGAAAAGGCTACAATGAGAAAAGAGGCTTCGAGGGCGGTCAGCAACCGCTTCAAAGACGCCTTCCGAAAGTAGGCTTTACTTCTAAATTTGAAAAACCTTACGTAATCAACGTAGAAAAAATCGTTGCGGTAAAAGAGCTAAGCGAGATCACTATCGCTACTATCGCTACCGTACACAAAATTTCAAGCAGCGTCAAGAAAATCAAATTGATCGGAGTGAGCGCGAAAGATTTGGCTTCGAAAATCAAAGACGAGAACGTAACCGTTAGCGGACGTGCGTAATGAATAAGACATTGACCAACAAGATTTTAATCACGTTGGCATTTTTATTTGCTTACAGGATACTGGCATACGTGCCGGTTCCTGGCGTAAACGTCAATGTTATTAAAGAGTTTTTCGATTCGAATTCCGCAAACGCGCTTGGGCTATTTAATATGTTCAGCGGTAAGGCCGCAGAGCGCCTTAGCATCATCTCTCTAGGCATTATGCCATATATCACGGCATCTATCATCATGGAGCTTTTAGCGGCTACTTTCCCAAATTTAGGCAAGATGAAAAAAGACCGCGACGGCATGCAAAAATATATGCAGATCATCCGTTACGCTACTATTATTATTACCCTTGTTCAAGCAGTGGGCGTTAGTATGGGGCTTCAGAGCCTTCACGGCAGAGGCGGAGAGGACGCGATAATGATAGATATGAATTTATTTATCGCGATTGCGGCAGCTTCGATGTTAACTGGAACTATGCTTTTGATGTGGATAGGCGAGCAGATCACGCAGCGCGGTATCGGCAACGGCATCAGCCTTATTATCTTCGCGGGTATCGTTAGCGGCATACCTTCAGCCATCGGCGGAACGGTAAATTTGGTAAATACGGGCGAGATGAATTTCCTTGTAGTTATCGTAATTTTGCTTGTTATCTTGGTCACGGTAGGTATCGTTATTTACGTCGAGATGGGCGAGAGACGCGTGCCGGTGAGCTATTCGCGTAAGGTAGTGATGGAAAATCAAAACAAACGCATTATGAACTATATACCTATCAAGGTAAATTTAAGCGGCGTTATTCCTCCTATTTTCGCCAGTGCGATTTTGATGTTCCCAAGCACCATTTTGCAGGCCAGCACAAATCCTTATATCCAAGCTATTCACGATTTTTTAAATCCAAATAGCTATTTTTTCAACTTTTTAACGTTCTTGCTGGTCGTATTTTTTGCATATTTTTACGCTTCGATAGCGTTTAACGCAAAAGATATCAGCGAAAATTTAAAAAGACAGGGCGGCTTTATTCCAGGCATTAGACCAGGCGAGGGTACGGCAGGCTATCTAAACGAGGTCGCATCAAGATTAACTTTTAGCGGCGCGATTTACCTCGGGCTTATCTCAACGCTTCCTTGGGTGCTCGTTAAAATTATGGGCGTTCCGTTTTATTTCGGCGGCACGTCTGTGCTGATCGTAGTTTCTGTCGCGCTTGATACGATGCGAAGGATAGAAGCTCAAATTTATATGAACAAATATCAAACTCTAAGTGCGGTAGGCTTGTAATGGCTATAACCATTATGCAACCAAACGACATAGAGAAAATGCGAGCGGCGAATAAAATCGTCGCTCAAACCCTCGACTACGTGGAAAGCGTGATCAAGCCCGGTATCTCACTGCTCGAAATAGATAAAATTTGCGACGACATGATAAGGGCTGCGGGCGCAAAGCCAGCGTTTAAGGGGCTTTATGGCTTTCCAAACGCAGCTTGCATAAGCGTAAACGAAGTAGTCATCCATGGTATCCCGAATGAATACAAACTACAAGAAGGCGACATCGTAAGCGTCGATATCGGCTCAAATTTAAACGGATATTTCGGTGACTCGGCGAGGACTTGGGGCGTGGGTCGAATTTCGCGCGAAGACGAAAAACTAATCGCTTGCGCCAAAGACGCGTTATACTTTGCGATAGATACCGTAAAAGCGGGAATGCACTTTAAAGAGCTTAGTTTTGAAATCGAGAAATTTATAAGAGCTCGCGGATTCGTTCCTTTAACTGGATTTTGCGGTCACGGCATCGGTAGACGCCCGCACGAAGATCCGCAAATTTTAAATTATTTAGAAGGCGGCAGCCCAAAATCCGGACCAAAAATCAAAAATGGAATGGTATTTTGCGTGGAGCCGATGATTTGCCAAAAAGACGGCACTCCAGTGATCGGTCACGACAAATGGAAAGTAACTAGCAAAGACGGGCTAAGAACCAGCCACTACGAGCACTGCATGGCAGTCGTGAACGGACGTGCGGAGATCTTAAGCCTAGCGTAAAATTTTAAAATTTACAAGTTGTTTGCGCGACTTGTAAATTTTAAAATTTTAATTTGTGGTGAGTTAAAATTTTAGTTTCAAACTTCCGCCAAACGGCGAAAGTAAATTTAACAAAAAGGAGTTAAGTGGCAAAAGACGACGTCATAGAGATCGACGGCAACGTCATCGAGGCGCTGCCAAACGCGACGTTTAAGGTTGAGCTCGATAACAAACACGTGATTTTATGTCATATTGCGGGCAAGATGAGGATGCATTATATTAAGATAATGCCTGGAGACCGCGTAAAGGTGGAACTAACGCCTTACAGTCTGGATAAGGGTAGGATAATTTACCGACATAAGTAAATTAAAAGCTAAATTTAGCTATACTCAGCCCTTTGCGACAAATTGCTGTATGAAGAATTGTTTTCAAAGCCCACCACTTGTTTTGAAAATAGTTGGTTTAAAATTTCGTTAAACCTGATGCAGCCTAAAAGTGGAATAAATTTTTAGGAGACTAGAATGAAAGTTCGTCCTTCTGTAAAGAAGATGTGTGACAAGTGCAAAATTGTCAAGCGCCAAGGCGTAGTTCGCATAATCTGCGAAAATCCAAAACATAAACAAAGACAAGGATAAAGCATGGCACGTATCGCAGGTGTGGATTTACCAAAGAAAAAGAGAATCGAATACGGTTTGACCTATATTTACGGTATCGGTCTTTACAAATCTCGTCAAATTTTGGATGCTACCAAAATTTCTTACGATAAAAGAGTAAACGATCTAACCGAAGACGAAGCTGCGGCTATCCGCAAAGAGATCCAAGAGAACCACGTAGTGGAAGGCGACCTTAGAAAAAGCGTCGCTATGGACATCAAGGCTCTTATGGATCTAGGAAGCTACCGCGGTCTAAGACACAGAAAAGGTCTTCCGGTACGCGGTCAAAAGACTAAAACAAACGCTAGAACTAGAAAAGGCAAGCGCAAAACAGTCGGCGCTGCGACTAAATAAGGATAAGCGATGGCAAAAAGAAAAGTAGTTAAAAAGAAAATTGTAAGAAAAAGTATTGCTAAAGGTATCGTTTATATAAGCGCGACTTTTAACAACACTATGGTAACGGTTACCGATGAGATGGGAAATGCTATTGCTTGGAGCAGTGCTGGCGGACTAGGCTTTAAAGGAAGTAAAAAATCAACTCCTTATGCAGCCCAACAAGCAGTAGAAGACGCTCTAACTAAAGCAAAAGAGCACGGCATAAAAGAAGTAGGCATCAAAGTACAAGGTCCTGGCAGCGGCAGAGAGACCGCAGTCAAGAGCGTAGGCGCGGTAGAGGGAATAAAAGTAACATTTTTAAAAGATATAACTCCGCTTCCGCATAATGGTTGCAGACCGCCAAAACGCCGCCGCGTATAATTAGAAATTTAGGAGAATTATTATGGCTAGATATAGAGGACCCGTTGAAAAATTAGAAAGACGTCTTGGCGTGTCTCTTGCGCTAAAAGGCGAAAGAAGACTTGCCGGTAAAAGCGCTTTAGAAAAAAGAAATTATGCACCAGGACAACACGGACAAAGAAGAAGCAAGATAAGCGAATACGGCTTACAGCTTCGCGAAAAACAAAAAGCTAAATTTATGTACGGCATTAGCGAAAAGCAATTCCGCCGCCTATTCCAAGAGGCTGCTCGCCGCGAGGGAAATACCGGTGCGCTTTTGGTGCAGCTTTTAGAGCAAAGATTAGATAACGTAGTTTATAGAATGGGCTTTGCGACTACTCGCCGCTTTGCTCGTCAGCTAGTTACTCATGGACATATTTTGGTAAACGGCAAGAGAGTAGATATTCCTTCTTATAGAGTTCAAGCGGGCGCTAAAGTAGAGATTATCGAAAAATCTAAAAACAATCCGCAAATCGTTCGCGCGATTGACCTTACTGCACAAACCGGTATCGTGGCATGGGTTGATGTCGAGAAAGATAAAAAATTCGGAATTTTCACAAGAACTCCGGAAAGGGAAGAAGTCGTCATTCCTGTCGAGGAAAGATTCATAGTAGAGCTTTATTCGAAATAATAAGGGGTATAACGATGAGAAAAATTACCACATCAGCTTATATGCCTACCGAAATTTCAGTAGAGAGTATAAGCGAGAATGTCGCCAGAATAACCGCGTATCCGTTTGAGACGGGCTATGCTGTTACTTTGGCTCATCCGCTAAGACGACTTTTATATAGCAGCACGGTTGGATTTGCGGCTACGGGCGTCAAGATAGAAGGTGTATCTCATGAATTTGATTCGATGAGAGGTATGCTCGAGGACGTAGCGCAGTTTATTATAAATTTAAAAAACATCCGTTTTAAGCTAAAAAACGAGTCTGAGCGCGAAGTGGTTGAGTATTCGTTTAAAGGTCCAAAAGAGATAAAAGCCGGCGATCTAAAAAACGATGTTGTAGATGTCGTAAATCCAGACGCTTATCTTGCGACCATAAACGAGGATGCGGAGCTTAAATTTTCCGTAATCATTCAAAAAGGTATCGGATACGTCCCAAGTGAAGAAATAAGAGACAATACCGAAGAGGGTTATATAGCTCTCGACGCTTTCTTTACGCCTGTTAAAAAAGCTGTTTATGAGCTAGAAAATGTCCTGGTTGAGGATAACCCTGACTACGAGAAGATTATTTTCACGGTTACGACGGACGGACAAGTGGGCGCGATCGAAGTGTTTAAACACGCGATCGAGGCGATGTATCAGCAGATGTCGGTGTTTAAAGGTGTTTTAAATATCGACGTTTCTGCAGGCTTAAACGCTCAAACTTCAGGCAGCGAGCATGCGAAACTACTTCAAAGTGTAGAAGAGCTAAATTTGAGCGCTAGAAGCTTTAACTGCCTTGATAAAGCCGAGATTAGATTTATCGGTGAGCTTGCTTTGATGGATGAAAACGAGCTAAAAGAGCTTAAAAATTTAGGAAAAAAATCTCTCGACGAGATCAAAGCCGTTATGCAAGAGATCGGATATCCGGTCGGCGGCGACCTAGGCGGCGGCAAAGAGCAACTCAAGAAAAAAATCGCCGACCTAAAATCACAAATGAGTGCAAAAGAGTAAAAGGAAGATAAATGAGACACGGTCACGGATACAGAAAACTAGGTAGGACGTCGGCTCACCGCTCGGCTCTACTTAAAAATTTAGCTATCGCTATCATCAAAAGCGAAAAGATAGAGACAACCTTGCCTAAGGCAAAAGAGTTAAGAAGCTATATCGAAAAGCTAATCACTAGAGCGAGAAAAGGCGACAGTAACGCTCATAGAGCAGTTTTTGCCAGCTTGCAAGATAAAGAAACTACGAATAAACTAGTAACTGAGCTTGCTCCGAAATTCGTAGGCAAAAACGGTGGATATACGCGTATCGTTAAGACTCGCGTTCGCCGAGGCGATGCTGCTGAGATGGCTTATATCGAGCTAATCAAAGAATAATTTTTAGAGAGCTTCGGCTCTCTTTTTCTTTTTAAATTTACATATTTTAGTTACCTCAAAGTCCCTTTAGTATTTCACCTCAATTAAATTTATTTGTTTATCTATTACATTGTTCGCAATTTTGCATATAGGCGGAAAATAATAAAATTTGTAGCTAGTTTTATTCTGATTTCTGTCGCAGTTTGAAGTGCAAATTTGCTTTCAAAAGATTTGCTTGTATGATAGACGCTTGCCATATCAAATTTATACATGTCTGCAAAACAACATTTGGAATATTAATCACAGGTATTTCGAGTTTTGAATTACGGATTACGCCCCTGCTACTACCGCACTTTTTTATCCTTAAAGAGCTGCTAGTATCTTTTATATTTTACTTATCTACATATAGAATCGCCTCGAATTCCAAATTTAACTAGATCAAAAATAGCCGCCAAAACGCCAAACTCATAGCGTATTTAAAATTTTATCTGCTATAATATCTCGAAAATTTAAAAAGGTTAAAAATGATCCCATTTACCGATGAAGAGCTTCTAAAGCCCGTAAAAGCCAGTCTGCAAAAGGTTTTGCCTATGCTTGAAAACGACGGCGGAGGCATGGAGCTGCTAGGCATCAAAAACGGCAAAATTTACGTTCGCCTTACCGGCCACTGCCATGGCTGTGCGGCTAGCTCGACTACACTAAAATACGGTATCGAGCGCCAGCTTCGTATGGATATCCACCCTGAGCTAGAGGTCGTAAACATCCCTATCGGCGAGGAAGTTAAATTTGATTGATTACAAAAAGGCGGGGCTAAAAGCATTTAACAAGGGCGAATTTGACGCCGCAGCGAGCTATTTTTCGCTCGCCTATGACAAGAAGCCTGACAAAAAGTTGCTTTTTCTCATCATGCTTTGCTCGCTTGCTAAGACTCGCCGCGATGAGGCGATGACGCTTTTTGAGATATTTAAGCTAAAAGACAAGCTCGGCATGAG
>CALCKS010000291.1 GCA_937965895.1 uncultured Campylobacter sp. | reverse complement strand
TACGGAGTGTCTAAAATACGAGCTTTGCAAGCACTTTTTATTTAAATTTGGCTTATGAAAGCAACTTCGATCTTTGGATATTTGACGTCAAGATCATCGGCGGCAGCGGCTTTGCGCTACTTCGGGAGCTGCGGAACGCAGGCAAAAGCACGCCTTGTATCTTTACGACCTCGCTAAATACGCTTGATGACGTGCAAAGCGGCTTTACTAGCGGCTGCGACGACTACATCAAAAAGCCGTTTGAGCTAAAAGAGCTGCATCTGCGCGTGCAAAATTTGCTAAAACGCACCTTCGTGCACAACAAAAACGAGCTGATAAATCTGGGCGAAAATTTGGGCTTTGATATGAATCAGGGCATGCTATTTCGCGATGGCAAGGCTGTCTCGATGCCTAAAAAGCAGTCCAGATTGCTCACGCTTTTGCTAAAAAATCAGGATAAATTTTTAAGTAGAGACGAGATTTATTCTCAAATTTGGGACTACGACGAGAGTCCTAGCGAGCTTAGTTTGCGCGTTTATATCGCAGAGCTACGTAAAATTTTAGGCAAAGAGCGAATCGTGAGCGCATCAAAGCTAGGCTATAAATATGTTTAGGCTTTTTACGGCCGCCAGGAGGCAAAGAGTAGGGCGCCGGTCTAAATTTTCATCCAAATTTACGCAAAACTTTTACTGTTTTAAACATCAAAATTTACGTCCGCAAAATACCCTCAAATTTAATCAAAAAGGCGGCAAATGTCTCTTCTGAAATCCATTAAAAAAGCCTTTGTAGCACTTTCGGACCGTCAAATTTTACCTATATTTTTGCTTTATTTTATCACGAGTGCCGCATTTTTGGTCTTTTTTGCGCAGATGTTTTACGAGCGCGAGAAGCATTTTATCCTAGACCGCGACGTATTTATCGTGCGAGATTTACAACATCACCTGCAAAATAAACTACAAAAAAACGGCGAGATAGATGATGATGATTTTGACGACGTCGAGGCTTTTGCCGTAAATTTAAAAACGGGCGAGGAGATCGAGGACGACTTTGAGCCGCGCGAGGGCATGCCGCAAAGATACAAGGATGGAACGAACTCGGTGGTGCAGTTTTATCTAAAAAATCGGCTCGGCGAGGAGGAGTACTATGTCGCAGTCAAGGTCGCGGATCCCGAGTTTGCGATTCTCACGCTAAAACTCAAGATAATATTTTTCTCGTTTATGATACTGCTTGCTATTTTAGTCATAGCTTATTTTATCATCCGTCTTTCGCTGCGCCCACTTTACCGTCGTATCGATTTTTTAAACGGCTTTATCAGGGACACGACGCACGAGATAAACACGCCTCTTAGCGTCATTTTGATGAGTATAGAGATGTTTGAAACCGATCCGAAAAAGTATCTAAACAACATAAAAACCGCCTCCAAAACTATCTCGACGCTATACGAGGATCTCACACTAGTAAAGCTTAGCGGCAAAGAGGACGTAGCGGCGACGAGCTTTAGCCTAAGCGAGTTGGTGCGCGAGAGGATTGGGTACTTTGGGCTAAATTTGGAGCAAAAAAATATAAATTTAAGCACGCAAATCGCCGAAGTGCAGCTGCGCTCATCCTATAAAAAAACGCGAAAAATCATCGACAACCTACTAAGTAACGCCATAAAATACTGCGACGAAAACGGCCGCGTAAGCGTAAATTTAACCCCTGGTGCGCTCGCGATCTCAAACAGCGGTGCAGGCATCGCGAAGGAAAATTTGCCGCGGATTTTTGATCTTTACACGCGGTTTGACGAGCGAAACGGCGGTTTTGGTATCGGGCTTCATATCGTTAAAACCTTTTGCAAGGAGCTTGGGTTTAAAATCTCGTGTAAAAGCGGCGGAGGGCTAACAGAGTTTCGCGTGGAGTTTGGCGGGAGCGCGACGAAAATTTAAGGGGGCGGCGCAAGGTCGGTTTTTGAACCGTAAATTTAAACCTGCTTTTATGGCGTCGAATTTAAGCAGGTTTGATTTGCGGTTTTGCGAGATGAAATTTGGTTTTCGTATCGCCTAATCCGCATGATTCTTGAATTATCTTAATGCTTAATCTTTCCGCAACCGATGGCTTTAAATTTGGCGCAAAAGCAAGATAAATTCTGGTAAAATTTGCGATAAAACTATAAAGGAAAATAAGTATGGGCAAGCGGGATGAGGCGCTAAATTTAGCGCTAGATTTCGAACGCGACGGCTTTAGGGTGCCCGGTTTATACGAGCGATTTTGGCAGCTGCAAGGTGATGCGGCAGCGTATTTTACACTAGCGGACAGCCTGCTGCGTGGGCAGCAAGAGGGCGGCACGCTGCTAAAGGACGCTATGGGTTACGTAGGTGAGGAGGATTTTAAAGCTTTGATCGCTACGGCGGTTGAAATTTTGCGCGAGGAAGCGGCAGAGGAGCGCGAAACGCAGCAGAGCGAAAGCGCAAGCAAAAATGCGCGGCAACGCGGCAGAGATGAAAAAGGCGCGCGCTGGAAAAATACCGAAGAGGTTATCGCTGCGGCAAGTCTCGAGTTTGCACCGCTTTTGTACCAGTATCTGGACGAGCTTTTTAAATTGCAGCCGAACGAGAGCGCGTATTATGCGGAGTATCCGTGGCGCGAGCTTAGTTATGAGGGCTCGCAAATCTGGTGCGAGAGGCTTGCGGATCCACAGACTAGCAAAGATGAGCGGCAAAAAATTTTTAGCTGCTTGCTGCAAACCCGCGATCCTCGAAATGTAAAATTTGCTTGCGAGTTCGCGCTTGCGGAGGATTTTTTCGATCGCCCGTGCGACCCGTTAGATTATATCGGCTACTGGCTGGAGGCCGTGGGATTTACTTTTGAGCGGGTTAAATTTGACGTAGACGAACCTTGCGCCGATAAATCACAAAAAGCGCCGAACGATGAAATAAGCTTTGGCGGCGAGAAATT
>CALCKS010000290.1 GCA_937965895.1 uncultured Campylobacter sp. | reverse complement strand
GCTGGATATATCGGCAGCCACGTAGTAAAAGCACTTTTAAAGCAAGGCAAAGATGAGATAACCATCATCGACAATCTCTGCAAGGGCTCGCAAAAAGCACTTGAGGCACTCCAAAAGATAGGAAATTTTAAATTTATAAAGGCAAATTTAGAGGATGATCTAGGCGGGATTTTTGCGGAGGGCAAATTTGACGCGATTATCCATTTTGCCGCATTTATCGAGGTTTTTGAAAGCACTCAATATCCGCTAAAATACTACCTAAACAACACCGCAAACGTAGCCAAAATTTTGACCTATTGTAAGCAGTATGGCGTAAATAAATTTATCTTTAGCTCCACGGCGGCGGTTTACGGCGAGCCCGAGATCGGCGAGGTTGATGAGCAAACCGCGGCAAATCCGATAAATCCCTACGGCCGAAGCAAGCTAATGAGCGAGTGGATCATCAAAGACTACGCCGCTTCAAATGAAAATTTCAAATTTGCGATTTTGCGCTACTTTAACGTCGCGGGCGCCGACGAGGAGGGGCTCATCGGGCAAAACTATCCAAACGCCACGCATCTAATCAAAGTCGCGACGCAGACGGCTCTGGGCAAGCGTGAAAGCATGGGGATTTTCGGCAGCGACTATCCGACGACAGACGGCACCTGCGTGAGGGACTACATCCACGTGAGCGACCTAGCCGACGCGCATCTAAGCGCGCTGGAGTATCTAAACGAGCATGAAAAAAGCGAGACCTTTAACGTCGGCTACGGCCGCGGTTTTAGCGTAAAAGAGGTTATAGAAACGGCTAAAAAAGTAAGCGGGGTTGATTTTAAAGTAGTTAGCGCGCCTCGTAGAGAGGGCGATCCGGCGTGCCTCATCGCAAAGCCGGGAAAGATAAGAAAATTAACTAACTGGCGGCCTAAGAGAGAGGATCTCGCGCTCATCATAAAAACCGCGCTTGAGTGGGAGAAACGGCTGTGAGGATCGCAGTCGTAGGCACGGGCTACGTGGGGCTAGTTAGCGGCGCGTGCCTAGCTAAAATGGGCAACGACGTCATATGCGTGGACGTGGACGAAGCAAAGATAAACGCTCTAAACAGCGGCGTTATACCGATCTATGAGCCCGGACTTTCTGAAATCGTGGCTGAGTGCAGGGCAAACGGCGCGCTCAAATTTAGCGTCGATATAAAAGAAGCCTTGGCGCACGCTAGCGTGCTATTTATCGCGGTGGGTACGCCTATGGGCGCGGACGGGCAGGCCGATCTGCGATACGTGCTAGAGGTCGCAAAAAGTATCGGACAAAATTTAACCTCGCCGCTAATCGTCGTGGATAAATCAACCGTCCCCGTGGGCACTGCGGAAAAGGTAACCGAAGTGATCGCGGGCGAGCTAAAAAAGAGAAATATGGACGTCAAATTTGAGGTCGTCTCAAACCCCGAGTTTTTAAAAGAGGGCGCGGCGGTCGAGGACTTTTTAAAGCCAGACCGCGTCGTAGTAGGCGCTAGTAGCGAGTGGGGTCAAAGCGTCATGCGCGAGCTTTACGCGCCCTTTATGAAAAATCACGATAGATTTATCGCTATGGACGTAAAATCGGCCGAGATGACCAAATACGCCGCAAACGCGATGCTGGCGACTAAAATCAGCTTCATAAACGAGATCGCGGGCATCTGTGAGCGCGTGGGAGCGGATGTAAATTTGGTGCGAAAAGGCATCGGCAGCGACTCTCGCATCGGCTATAGCTTTATATATCCTGGCTGCGGATACGGCGGTAGCTGCTTTCCAAAGGACGTCGAGGCGCTCATCTACACCGCTAGGCAAAATGGCTTTGAGCCGCAGGTTTTAAGCGCTGTGGAAGCCAGAAACGCGGCGCAAAAAACGGTGCTTTTTGAAAAAATTTCAGCCTTTTTCGGCGGAAATTTGAGCGAAAAAACGGTGGCGATTTGGGGACTAGCGTTTAAGCCAAATACCGATGATATGCGCGAGGCTAGCTCGCTAGTGCTTATAAGAGCTCTCGAAAATGCCGGCGCAAACGTCGTCGCCTACGATCCAAAAGCCGTAAACGAAGCCAAAAAATATCTACTTAACTCAAATTTAAAATTCGCACCAAACAAATACGACGCGCTAAACGGCGCCGACGCGCTCGCGCTGGTTACCGAATGGAGCGAGTTTAGGTCGCCTGATTTTATGGAGATGAAACAGCGGCTAAAAAACGCCGTGATCTTTGACGGGCGCAATCAATACGACGCGAAAAATCTGGCAAATTTGGGCTTTAAGTATTTTCAGATCGGAGTAAAAGCATGAGGAAAATTTTACTTTTTATCGCGGCTTGCGCGCTGCCGTTTGCGCTTTTGGCGGGCGAAAACGCGGCGAAAACCGAGGAAAATATTTTCGAGCTACCTATTTCAAAGATGCCGCCTGATTATTTTAAATACGAAGTCGCGTTTTTTAAAGATATGCAAATCGACTGCAACTTTGCCTTTTTACTCGGCGGAAAACTCGAGGAAAAAGAGGACGCGCGCGGGATTTATTATGAATTTAGCGGTGGAGACGAGCTAGCGCAAACGATGATGCTTTGCAAGGACGGAAAGAAAAAGAGGCGGGTTTATTATGAATTCACTCAAATTTTACCCGGCGTTAGCCCCGTAAAAATAATAACTCCGCAAGGCGTAGGCGCGGAAATAAGAGTGTATGAACGCGTAAAAACGATAGAATCAAAAAAATTAAAAAGGAAAAATAAATGAAAATAGCCGTTATCGGACTAGGATACGTCGGGCTGCCATTGGCGGCTGCATTTAGTGAGAAATACGAAGTCACGGGCTTTGACGTAAATGCTGCCCGTATAGAGGAGCTTAAAAGCGGGTATGACCGCACGCTGGAGCTAAGTGCTGAGCAGATGAAAAAAGCGATAGAGAACGGTATGAAATTTAGCTTAAATTTGGACGATATAAAGGATTGTAATTTCTTTATCGTTACCGTCCCGACGCCGATAGATAAAAACAAACGTCCCGATCTAACGCCAGTGGTAAAAGCTACGCAAAGCGTCGAAAAGGTGCTAAAAAAGGGCGATATAGTCGTGTATGAAAGCACGGTGTATCCTGGCGTCACGGAGGAGATTTGCGTGCCGCTGCTTGAGCAAAGCGGGCTTAAATTTAACGAGGACTTTTTCTGCGGATACTCGCCTGAGCGCATAAACCCGGGCGATAAAGAGCACACCGTAACTAAAATCAAAAAAATCACTAGCGGCTCGACGCCCGAGGTAGCCGACAAGGTCGATGAGGTCTACCGCTCGATCATAACGGTGGGCACGCATAAAGCGCCTACTATCAAGGTCGCTGAGGCCGCCAAAGTCATCGAAAACACGCAGCGCGATATCAACATCGCCTTTATGAACGAGCTTGCTATGATATTTAACAAGATGAACATCGACACGAACGCCGTTTTGCAGGCGGCGGGTACGAAGTGGAATTTCTTAAATTTCCGTCCTGGGCTAGTGGGCGGCCACTGCATCGGCGTGGATCCGTATTATCTCACGCACAAGGCGCAGGAGCTTGGCTTTCACCCCGAGATGATCCTAGCCGGACGCCGCATCAACGACAATATGGGCAAATACGCCGCCGACCAGGTCGTAAAACTAATGATAAAAAGGGGCGTTTTGATAAATTCGGCTCGCGTTTTGGTGCTTGGGCTTACGTTTAAAGAAAACTGCCCGGATATCCGCAACTCGCGCGTGATAGACGTGATCGAGGAGCTTAAGGATTTTGGTTGCCGCGTGGACGTCTACGATCCGTGGGCGGACGAAGCCGAGGTAAAGCGCGAATACGGTATCGTGCCGCTAAAAAGCTTTGACGAGGCGGACTACGACTGCGTCGTAATCGCCGTCGCTCACGATAAATTTAAAGGGTTAAAATTTAGCAAAGCTCTCGTTTACGATATCAAAAACGTTTACGAAAACGCCGACGCAAGGCTGTAATGCTCGTAAATTTGATCAGCTCCATCGTCGTTTTTATCGTCTCGATGGGGATAAATTTTTTCCTCACGCCTTACATTCTAAAAAGCCTAGGCAACGAAGCCTACGGCTTTGTCGGGCTGTCTAACGCTATCGTGGCTTATGCTCTAGTCGTAACCGCTGCGATAAACTCGGTTAGCGGCCGTTTCGTCGCGTACGAGTGGCACAGAGGGGGCACCCGCGCGGCTAACGCCTACTACTCGTCGGTTCTAGTCGTAAATATCTTTTTTTGCGTTCTGATTTTGCTGGGTGCCGGCATTTTTATCTTAAATTTACAAAGCGTGCTAAACGTGAGCGACGCGCTGCTTAGCGACGTGCGGCTTACTTTTGCGTTTTATTTTATAAATTTTTGCGTCGGGCTTTTTAACGGCGTCATCAGCGTCTCGATGTTTATCAAAAACAAGCTCTACATCATCTCCGTTCGCAACGCCGCGTCTAGCGCCATTTTAGCCGCTCTCATCGTCGCGCTTTTTTATTTTTTCAGACCGATGATCGCATATATCGCGATCTCCGCCCTAGTCGCGTCGCTCTTTGTTTTTTTTACGAGCGTTTGGGTTTCGCGCCGTATCACGCCCGAGCTTAAATTTAACCCGTGCGAATTTGACTTTGCGCGGATAAAAGAGCTGCTAAAATCAGGCGTCTATAATAGCTTTAACGCCCTAAACCGCGTGCTTATGAGCGGTATGGATCTGTTTATCTGCAACATCTTTTTAAGCGCTAACGCGACGGGAATTTTAGCCGTTTCAAAGGCGGCTCCGATCATTTTGGAGAGCTTCGTGGCACAGCTTAGCGCGATATTTGCGCCAAAATTCGTCGAGCACTACTCTAAGTCAAATTTGACCGCGCTTGTTGCGGAGGCTAAATTTTCTATGCGAGTTACGGCTTTTGTCATGAGCGTGCCGGCGGCTATTTTTGTGGCTTTTGGGCGCGAATTTTACACGCTTTGGTTGCCGTTTAAAAGCGCGGACGAGATAAATCTAATCTATAATCTCTCGATAATAACCCTGGTGCCGATTATATTTATCAGCTACGTTTTTTCGCTTTTTAATCTCGACAGCGCGACGAATAAACTAAAACGTCCTGCGATAGCAAACACTATTTTAGGCGCGGGTACGATTTTGGCGCAGATTGCCGTACTTAAATTTACGGACTACGGCATTTACGGTATGGTTGCTATCGGCGCCGCACTTTATTCGGTGCGCATTTTGGGATTTGATCTCATAAACGCCGCGTTAAATTTGAGCTTGCCGCTTACCACTTTTTACGGCGTTTATTTTAAAAATTTAGCCGTTTTCGCGGCAGTTTGCGGACTGTTTTTTTGGCTGCGAAATTTCGTGCAGATTTCAAGCTGGAGCGAATTTGCCGCGTATTCGGCGGTTTTACTTGCAGTGGGATACGCCGCGAGCTTGTTTTTGATATTTGACAAAAGAGAACAATTAATCGTGATAAATAAAATCAAATCGAAGTTTAAAAGATGAAAAATTTAGTATTCGTTATTTCGCTAAAAAGCGACGAGGCGCGCAGGCAAAAACTAAAAGAGCGGTTTAAAAACTACGGCGAATTTAGGCTCGTCGAAGCGACTGACGGTAGGGCGATGAGCGCAAAGGAGTACTACGGCTACGCGCTGGCTAGCCTTGAGGCTTACGGCAGGCTGTTAAGCCCGTCCGAGGTCGGCTGCTCGCTATCTCACGTGCGCGCTTACAAGGAGTTTTTAAAAAGCGACGCTAAATTTGCGCTTATTTTAGAAGACGACGTTATCGGAGACGAGGACGGCGTGAAAAAGGCGTTTGAAACGGCTGCAAAGATGCACGAGGGCTCGGCTCTTATCTGCGGCGCGCAGGACGGGTTAGATGGGCGATTTAGCGCATTTGGTAAAAAACTAGAAGATGATTTTTGGCTGGTCTCAAAGCGCTCTTACGGTACGATTTACCGAGCGGCGGCCTACGTGCTTGATAGGCGCGCGGCGGAAACGGTTTTGCAAACGCACAAAAAGGCGCTTTGTGTGGCTGATTTTTGGCGAATTTTGCTTTTGCAAAACGGCTTAAAGATGTATTTTAGCGATATTTTCGCGCATCCGACCGATCTAACAGACTCAAATATCCAAGCTGAGCGGGTGCAAAGAGCGCAGGCAAAAGTCTCGCTGCTAGCTCGCCTAAGCAGCTTAAAATATGTCGCCGCAACGCGCTTTGAAGCGGCAATTTTGGGCTATGAGCGGATATTTAAAGATAGGAAACTAAGCGATTATAAAGCTCAAAATTTATAAAATCAATAATTTTGAAGATTTATTAAATTTTCGCGCATTGATTAAAATTTGGAGAGAGAATGAAGGTTTTATTTATAATTTCGACACTGCAAGCAGGCGGCGCCGAGCGCGTTATGAGCTTGCTGGCAAGCTATTTTGCGAAATTTCACGACGTAACGCTTTTAAAATTTGACACCAAACCGCCGTTTTACGAGCTAGACGAGAGGATAAAGCTGATCGATCTGCCTTTCCCGATGGTGAAAAAAGGGTTTTTTGCAAATTTAATCAGGCGCGTAAAAAAGTTTTTTTATCAGCGAAATTTGATCAAAAACGGCGGATTTGACGTCGTTATCTCCTCGATGGACAGCACGAATATCAACGTGATTTTGTCGAATTTATTTATCGGTAAGCCGCTTTTTATCAGCGAGCATTCAAGCGCCGATTTTTTCAAGGGGCGCGGCTGGCTGTTTTTGCGTCGCATGCTCTATCCGCTAGCTAGCGGACTCACGGTGCTTACGAAAGAAGACTACGAATACTATAGCTTCGTAAAAAATAAAACCGTGATGTATAATCCGATGTTTGAAGCCAAAAAACAGGGCTTGCCGAAGGAAAATATCATCCTATTCGTCGGTCGTCTCATCTCGCTTAAAGGCTGCGACGTATTTTTAAAAGCCATGAGCCTAGTCGATAAAGAGCTTTTAAAAAACTGGAAAATCGTGATAGCGGGTGCGGGCGAAGAGAGGCAAAGGCTAGAGCTCATCGCGCATGAGCAGCTTCATCTAAATGCCGAATTTATCGGGCAAACAAGCGATGTCGCTTCGCTTTACGAAAGGTCTAAAATTTTAGTCTCAAGCTCCAAAACCGAGGGCTTGCCAAACGTTTTAATCGAGAGCGTATTTTTTAACTGCGCTAGGGTGGCGACTGCTACAAGCGGCGCAAAAGAGCTCATCGAGGACGGCAAGGACGGATTTTTGGTACCGATAGACGACATAAAAGCGCTCGGAAGTAAAATCGAACTTTTAATGCGCGACGAGGAGCTTAGGCAAGAGCTGGTAAAAAACGCCAACGAGCGAAAAAACGCCTTTAAAACCGATCAAATTTATCAAAAGTGGATGGATTTTATCACGCAAAATATAAAGAACTAAAATGCTAAAAGTAAGCATAATAATCCCGACCTACAACCGCAAAGAGCTTTTTGAAGCCGCCCTAAAAAGTGCGCTAGCTCAAGACTACGAAAATAAAGAGATCATAATCAGCGACGATAACTCGAACGACGGTACGCGCGAGCTTGCGCAAAGTTACGTCGCTAAATTTGACAACGTAAAATACGTCCTAAACCAAACTTACGACCGCGGCCCAAACGGCAATAAAAACAACGGCTTTGATCACGCTAGCGGTGATGCTTTCGTGATTTTAGACGACGATGATCTTCTGATAGAAGGCGCTATAAGCAAGATGGCGGCCGTGCTAGAGCAGGGGTATGCTAGCGTCTGGGCGAACTGTTATTTTGAGATCGACGGCGAGCCGACGACGAAATTTTCGGGATTTGGACTGAGTAAAAGCGGGGAAATTTCGCCGCAGGACTACTACGACGGCAAGATAACGGGCGAGTTTTTGATAATGTTTCGCCGCGACGCGATCGGTCAGAGGCGCTTTGAAAAGGGGCTTTACGGTAGTGAAAATACGCTTTGGATCTATCTTTTTGACCTTCCTGCTTACTATCTGCACGACGCAGTGCGTATTTACCGCTTTCACCGCAGCGACAGCGTCACGATAAACTCGTTTAAGCGTCCGCTTTGCATAATGAAAGGCTACGCGATGACTGCGGAGCTTATTTTGCAAAAGATCGCCGAGAAAAACGCTCAAGCTAGCGCAAACGGGGCAAATTCGGCCGAGCCTAAATTCCGCGTAAACGACGCTCACATCGCGATCCTATATAAAATGGCGGCATACTATGCGAAATTTGGCGGCGAATACAGAAAAATGTACAAGTATCTTTTTAAAAGCCTCAAATTTAAATTTACAAAAGAAGCGCTGGCGATGCTGATTTTAAGCCCGTTTCCAAAGTCTATGATTTTGTTTTTAACTAAAATTCGCGTTTGGATATACAAAAAAACGCACGGCGAATGAAAAAATTAGCCGTTTTTCTCTACTCGATGGGGCCGGGCGGCGCGGAGCGCGTGGTCTCAAATTTACTCCCCGCTCTGTGCGAAAAATACGAAGTTCATCTCGTTTTAATGAGCGAGGTCGTAGTCTACGAGATACCAAGCGCAGTTAAAATTCACTTTCTCGAGCGCTCGGACCCCTATGAAAGCGGCGTAAAAAAGCTTTTTCGCCTTGCTTTTGCGCTACCCTCTTTAGCTCTAAAATACAAAAAACTTTGCGAAATTTTGGGTATCGATGCACATTTTGTTTTGATGAACCGCCCTTGCTACGCGGCTTTAGCGGCTAAAATTTTAGGCCTAAAAGGACGGATGGTGATAAGCGAGCGCAGCTGTCCGTCGGTCATCTATAAAAGCGGGCTTAGCGGCCTTGCTAATAGAATTTTAGTTAAGGCGCTCTATCCTAGAGCCGATCTTATACTTGCTAACGCACAGGGAAATGCCGATGATCTAGTGAGAAATTTCGGCTGCGAAGCCGCAAAAACTAAGGTGCTATATAACGCGGTCGATTTGGCGGCGATAACAACTCTTGCCGATGAGCCGCTAGAGGATAAATTTAAGCCCTTTTTTCTAAACATCGGGCGGCTTGATAGCGGTAAAAATCAAGCAATGCTAATAAAAATAATCGCAAATTTAAACGATGAGCGTGCGACTCTTGGAATTTTAGGCAAGGGGCCTTTGCAAGGCGAGCTTCAAAATTTGATCGACGAGCTTGGCGTAAGCTCGCGCGTAAAGCTACTAGGCACGGACAAAAATCCGTTTAAATTTATCAAAAACTCCGAGTGTTTCCTTTGCGCTTCGCGGTTTGAGGGCTTTTCAAACGTGCTTTTGGAGGCGCTTGCTTGCGAGAGATTTATCATCTCTACCGATCACAAAAGCGGCGCTAGAGAGCTTCTTGGCGACGATGAGTACGGCATTTTAACTCCCGTTGATGACGAAAAAGCGATGGAGGCGGCGATGAGGCGAGCGCTTGAGGATGAAAATTTGAGGCAAGATTATGAAAAAAGAGCTTATGGCCGCGTAGCAAAATTTGATAAAAACGCCGTCGCGGCGCAGCTCATAGGATATTTAGAGGGTGAAAATGGCGAGTAAAATTTCGGGACTCTTAGATAAATTTAAATTTTCAAAACAGACTTTCTTTTTGATGCTTGCGGCGTTTATTTTTAGCGTGGTTTGCAGGCTGTACTGGGTGTACTGGGCGGGCGAATATCAGCACTTTTTCTGGAACGATCAGCTTATGATCAGCACGAACGACGGCTACGCCTTTGCCGAGGGCGCGCGCGACATGATAGCGGGCTTTCATCAGCCAAACGACCTTAGCTACTACGGCCGTTCGATGCCCACACTTACGTATTTTTTGTATCAAATTTTGCCTTTTAGCTTCGAGAGTATTTTGCTTTATATGAGCGTATTTTTTAGCTCTCTTATCGTTATTCCAGTGATTTTGATAGCCAAAGAGTACGAGATGCCTGGCATGGGCTTTGCGGCGGCCTTGCTAGCTAGTATCGCAAACAGCTACTACAACCGCACGATGGCCGGCTACTACGACACCGACATGCTCACGATCGTTCTGCCCGCGTTTAGCATCTGGGTGATGATACGCCTCGCGCAGAAAAAGAACGTAAACGATCTCATTTTTATCCCGATTTTTATCCTGATAAACGACTGGTGGTATCCGAGCTCTTACTCGCTAAATTTTGCCATGCTGGGCGCATTTTTGCTCTATACTTTGATTTTTGATAGAAAAAACGCGCTAAATTACGAGGCGGCTATTTTGATGATAGTTGCACTTACGTATATCGATTTTTACGCTAAAAGCGCGCTTGTCGTCGCGCTTTATCTAGCGATGAGATTTCGTCCGCAGATCTGGGACAGGCGCGTAGTAGCCGCGTGCCTAGCTCTGGCCGTAGGTTTGCTTGGCTTTAGCGGTGGGCTAAATCAAATTTTATTTCAGCTTAAATTTTACATATTTCGCGGGGTTTCTGAGAGTAGCGAGCCGGTTTTTCATTTTTATAACGTAAATAAAACGATAATGGAAATGAGTGATTATTCGTTTGAGTTCGAGTCGATAAACGCTTTTGCTAAGCGTATCAGCGGGCATATCGTCACATTTGCTTTATCGCTCGTTGGAGTCGCGGCGCTGTGCGTTAAATTTCGCTCCTTTTTGCTCGCGCTTCCGATGCTGCTACTTGGGTTTTTGGCGCTAAAAGGCGGGCTTAGATTTACGATCTACTCCGTGCCCGTGATGGCGATAGGATTTGGATATTTTGCGGCGCTTTGCGTGAGTTTTTTCAAAAAAGATAAAATTTTAGACAAATTTTGTACCGTTTGTTTAGCGGCGTTTTTTGCGTTTTTCTTTTTGTATTTTGATAAATATTACAGTCTTTTGCACGGCAAATCTCCTGTTTTTGCGCCAAATTTTGACGGTGAGGCGAGCTTTGGCGTATATCTAGCCACGTTTGCGGCGGCGACGCTTATTTGTGGGGCGGCTTATTTTATGGTCTCAGGCCTAAGCTCGCTCAAAAAACACGCGCTTTTAGAAAAAATTTGCATCTTTTGTATCGCTGCGATATCCTTGATGCCGTGCCTTGAGCACATTTACGGCTACAAAGTCGGCACCGTTTTTGCCAAAAGCGAGGTCGAGAGCCTAGATAAACTGCACAAAATCGCGGGGCGCGAAGACTACGTGCTGGCGTGGTGGGACTACGGCTATCCGATCCGCTACTACGCAGACGTCAAGACCCTCATCGACG
>CALCKS010000289.1 GCA_937965895.1 uncultured Campylobacter sp. | reverse complement strand
GTAAAAATTTTTGTAATTCTACCCCGCGGGTCTAAATTTTACGCTGAAACGGGCGGAATTCCGCCCTTTAATCCAAGCTAAAAAACCGCCTAAGTTTTCGCTTAAACGTGTCTTTTGGAATTTGCGTATCGCCGAAATCATCGCTCCAAATTTCGTTCTTATCAGTGAAATAGGTAAAATTTTGCCAATGCGGGATAAAATTTGTTTTCTGCTCCACGGTTATATTTTTGTCTTTGCAATACTGCAAAATTTCATCCAGTTCGCGCTTTGAGTAGATGTTTATCAAAAAATAGTTGCGATTTTTAAATTTAATCACGACATTTTTATTTAGCAGACTTAGCGGCTCTTTATTTTTAATCAACATAAAAATTTTAAACGGCAAAACAAGCAAGATAAAATTTATCGTATAGTATAAAACAGCGCCAGTTTGCCGATATGCACCCCAATAGATGATTTTTTATAAAGCTCGTAGGCGGTAAGTAGTGAAATCTACCGAAGCTATCCATGAGCTCTGAAAGCACGCAAAAGCTTATTTTCTCTATATCCGTAAGATTGCATATTTTATTGGGCTTTGTACCTTGCATGAAATTATAAGATAGCTTGTCATTATAAAACGTAAAATAAGAGGCTTGGAAATTGCATTTTACGTACCACCATATCTGTGCGATGAATAGCACTACGGCGCACAATACCATAAACAAATCGTCGCCTTTTATAATATCCATAAAAGTGGCATTAGTCGTATATGCAGAGTAAAAAGCACTATGGATAAAAATAGGCTTTTTTCTTGAAAGTAAACCGTTCTATCTATGATTTTGATCGGCTCTTTGTCGTAATCCCTCATAAAATTCCTTTTCGGTATGATTTTTGACGAAGCGCATTTTATCACCGTCTCGCTTTCGACGCGTTTAAGAGCGCAGGATATTTGCAGAGGCGCTTGCGGCGAGGCGAGTTGCGACAAGCCGTGGTTATCTCAGTCAAGCAGACACTAGCAACTCATCTGAAGCTGCTTAGAGGATTGCTTCGGGTGCCGAGCGATCTCATCTGCGACTGCTTCGAGTACCGAGAGATCCCATCTACGATTGCTGTGAGTAGAATTTTGCTCGAATCCAGCCCCAATCTCGCCGCGAAATACTCGCGCAGCATCCGCCTTTGTGCTTCGTTTACGTTTAGCCGTAGCCAGATTACCCCGCGGGTCTAAATTTTA
>CALCKS010000288.1 GCA_937965895.1 uncultured Campylobacter sp. | reverse complement strand
TATCTTCATGCGTTTATCCTTTTATAGAGTTTTCTAAACTAAGTGCGCCTTCTAGCAGCGTTTTTTCATCCCACGCCTTTGCGATGAGCTGAGCTGAGACGTTTAGGCCGTC
The DNA here is from genome assembly GCA_937965895.1 of uncultured Campylobacter sp. Taxonomy (GTDB): domain Bacteria; phylum Campylobacterota; class Campylobacteria; order Campylobacterales; family Campylobacteraceae; genus Campylobacter_A. The sequence continues at coordinate 1,051 of CALCKS010000288.1, read as the reverse complement.
CGCGTCTTTTGCCACCGGAACCGAGATGGCAGGCAAGCCGGCTAAATTTACACTGATCGTATAGATATCTGACAGATAGGAATCTAGCGGGTTTTTTAGCTCGCCAAATTTATACGCGGTGCTAGGGGCGACAGGCATCAAAATGAGGTCGCATTCGTTCAAAATTCGCTCATACTTGGCCTTGGTGTGAGCGCGAGCTTTTTGAGCCTTGATGTAATACGCGTCGTAGTAGCCGCTGCTAAGCACGAAAGTACCGAGTAAAATTCGCTTTTTTACTTCTTCGCCGAACCCTTCCGAGCGCGAGTTGATATAGAGTTCTTTTAAATTTTTAGCTTCTGCCCTGCGTCCGTATCTCACTCCGTCGTAGCGGCTGAGATTTGCGCTGGCTTCGGCGGTGGCGATGATGTAGTAGGTCGCGATGTCGCATTTTGAGTTTTCTAAATTTTTATAGATTATTTTGTGGCCTGCGGCTTTTAAAATTTCGACCGCTTTTAAAAGCGCCTTTTTGGTCTCTTCCGAGGCTTCGTTTATGTAGTTTTCGATGACGCAGATCGTGAGTTTTTTGTCCGCGTTTAGTTTGTCCGCTACGCTTTCAAATTTGATATCCGCGCTCGTGCTGTCTTTGTCGTCGTGTCCTGCGATGATGTCGTACAGGATCGCGGCGTCCTCGACGTTTTGCGTTATCGGTCCGATCTGATCGAGTGAGCTAGAGTATGAGCCCAGACCGTATCTGCTGACGCGTCCGTAGGTCGGCTTTAGCCCTACGCAGCCGCAAAATGCAGCAGGCTGGCGTATTGAGCCGCCCGTATCGCTTCCTAGAGCAGCCACCGCTAGCCCTGCGCCGACCGCGGCAGCCGAGCCGCCCGAGCTACCGCCCGGTACTCTCTCGCGGTTTAGAGGATTTAGCGTTTTGCCGTAGTAGCTGTTTTCGGTCGTATTACCCATGGCAAATTCGTCCATATTTGTACGGCCAAACGGAGCCAAGCCGGCTGCTAGCAGCTTTTCTATAACCGTCGCGTTATAAGGCGCGATGTAGCCTTGTAAAATTTTA
>CALCKS010000287.1 GCA_937965895.1 uncultured Campylobacter sp. | reverse complement strand
AGTGGGGATTATTTAAAACCTCTTTGAATTTATGGAGTAGCTACCGACTACGCGGCCTAAAATCCTAGCCCTCTAAGCCTCGCCTTGCGTCCATTCTCTAATGAACGATTAAATTTTATAACCTTAACTATTCGTAATTTTTCTCTAGTTTCCGGGGTATCGTCAAATTCTTTAGTCGGGAATTTATCGTTTATTGGGATGAAGCAAAATTTATTTTTTAACGGTATCACGGCATAAACTTTAACAGCCCCCTCGCCGTCGATACTGTAATGAACTATGTCGCCGTCCATAACGGTTGCTTTGGGATCACATAAAAGCTCGTCGCCCTCCTCAATATCAGGCTCCATACTGCTACCGTTTGCGATAACCGAATACATCTCATCGTTCCACTCGTCGGCGGGGCAATAGGTGTATGTATCAACGTCTTGGTAGGCGTTTAGCTCTGGTACTCCGCAGCTGGCAGAGCCAACGATGGGCACGCGCCTAAGGGGGGTTTGTTTAAGGGTGCTTGTCGAATACCCGATCATTATTTCGTCAAAGCTCTTTTTGAGATATTCGGCTATTAACTTAATCCTTGGAAGCTCAGGCGCAGAGCGCCTTTTTTCATCGTTTCTAAACCACGTTTTTACTGTGTCTAATACAGTTACCATTCCCTTGTCAGTTAAAAAATCTGCCAAGTCCTGATAAGTCGCTCCGCGTTCTTTTAGTGCTTGCTTTACTAGCAAATAATTAAAAACGTCAGCCATTTTTATCTCCTAATAGTGGATTAATACTCCACTATTATATAACAATTATTAAAGAATATTAGCGTAAATAAACTCCACTATTTAAAATTATTTTAAGTGGAATTATTATACACTAACACTATGAAATTGACAAAAATACAAAAAGAAATATACACGGCGATAAAACTTGTTTTGCTTAGATTTTACATGTTTGACACTGTGAAGCAAATTTTGAGACTAAATCCTAGAATGAAGCCTAATTACGAGGCTATGACGGCTTGTTTTTACGAGGTAGGCGTCCCTTATGAGGCGTGGAAAAACATCCGCGCTTGGCTGTCCGAGCAAGAAGCCAAACAACTCAAAAAGGTTAAAAAGGAGAATAAATGAACGA
>CALCKS010000286.1 GCA_937965895.1 uncultured Campylobacter sp. | reverse complement strand
CTCGAGTACCGCTTGCCGCTTTGCGAGCCGAGCGCCGAAAATCTCAAAAAAATCGAACAAACCATAAAACAATATAATATAAAAGGATTTTAATGAATTGCGAAAACGAATTTAAAGGCAAAACTCTAGTAATCAGCGGCGGAACGCGCGGTATCGGACGCGCCATCGTGGAGGAATTCGCCGCAAAGGGCGTAAATATCGCCTTTACATATAACTCAAACGAAGAGCTAGCCAAGACCCAAGCCGCCGAGCTCGAGGCGATGTACGGCATAAAAGCCAGAGCCTACGCGCTAAATATACTTGAGCCCGAGACCTACAAAGATCTATTTTTAGAGATCGACGCAGACTTTGACCGCATCGATTTTTTCATCTCAAACGCTATCATCTCGGGTCGTCCGGTCGCAGGCGGATATACGAAATTTATGAAACTTCGCCCTCGCGGTATAAATAACATTTTCACCGCGACAGTAAACGCATTCGTAGTCGGTGCGCAAGAAGCGGCAAAACGGATGGAAAAAACGGGCGGTGGCAGTATCATCTCGCTATCATCGACGGGCAATCTCGTCTATATCGAAAACTACGCGGGCCACGGCACTGCAAAAGCTGCGGTAGAAGCCATGGCGCGCTACGCGGCGACCGAGCTTGGCGAAAAAAATATCCGCGTAAACGTCGTTAGCGGCGGCCCGATCGAGACGGACGCGCTTAGGGCTTTTACTAACTATGAGGAAGTTCGCGACAAAACAGCCGAGCTAAGCCCGCTAAACCGCATGGGACAGCCTACGGATATCGCCGGCGCATGTTTGTTTCTCTGTAGCTCAAAAGCTAGCTGGGTGACGGGCCACACCTTCATCATCGACGGCGGTACAACATTTAAATGAAAAAAGCAAATTTAGCCTGCGCGCCTTTGCCGGTTGCTCGTGTTCTGGGCAAATTTGGCGTTATAAATTTAACGCGCTTGCAGGCTAAATTTGATGAAAATTTAAAATTTAAAAGCAAATTTTGCGGTACTGACGGCTTTCTTAAGCCTAATCCAAATTTGTCAAATTTGCTCAAATTTGAAGAAGCTGCGAGCAAATTTGAGCAAAGTGTAAATATGCAACAGGCAAAACCGAGCCAAAACAAGGCTAGCGCTTTTTCCGCCGCCTCCCGCGCTGCGACGTCAAATTTTAAACTCCAAAATCCAAAAGAAAGAAAAAATAAATGAGCCTAAATTTACCAAACGCCCTAGCCTTCCTGCGCGTATTTCTCGCACCCTTGATGTTTTGGTTGCTACTTAGCGTCAATTCCTTCTCAGGCGTGCACGTTAGCTGGATGAACTATTTTGCCGCGCTTGTATTCGTGATCGCTAGCGTCACGGACTTTTTCGACGGATTTATCGCGCGCGCATGGGATCAAAAGACAAAGCTTGGAGCCGTGATCGACCCGCTTGCTGACAAGATGCTGACTCTTGGCGCGTTTTTAGGGCTCATGATGATAGACCGCGCGAGCCCGTGGGCCGTGTATCTCATCCTCGTTCGCGAGTTTTTTATCACGGGATTTCGCGTCGTGATGGCCGGCGAAGGCGTAGAGGTCGCTGCATCGATGGCGGGCAAGGTCAAAACCGTCTGCCAGATGGTCGCGATCGGCTTTTTAACCATGCAATGGCCTTTTGGCGAGTTTTTGCTCTGGCTTAGCGTCGCGCTGACGCTGTATTCGGG
>CALCKS010000285.1 GCA_937965895.1 uncultured Campylobacter sp. | reverse complement strand
GGAGCGCGGAGAGCTGCTACGAGGAGTCGGTGTTTTATCTAAAAGGCGACGTCGCTCCGCAAAGCTTCGAACTATCGGGCGAGCGTCTCAAAAAGGCCTGCGAGCTTGGCTCTAAGCGCGCGTGCAATATACTTGAACTGGCGAAGTGAAGCCGTTTTGGCTCATAAAGACGGATTTTGCGTATGACGGATACGCTGGCGCGATATAAAATTTAGCTTCGGCGTGGGATTTTAGATTATTTCTAGCCATTAAATTTGAATTCTTTGCTGTAAAAACTTCACTCAAATTTTACAAAGCCGCTTGCAATAAATTAGACGCCTTGTTTATGGTTATAAATTTGAGAAATTTACGGGTTTTTGATTTTAACAAAACCAGATTTCAAGTCCCAAATTTGGCTTTGACGGACGGTTTTTGTTTTGCGTATTGACGGCGCGATAGGCTGGAACTTTGATAAATTTTAGTCGGATAAATTTGAAAAAACTACGTGTTAGCGCGACTAAAAATTTATCGGTTTACATAATTCAACTTAGTTTTTATTTGATATTTTTAAAGCTAAATTTTAAAAAGCAGATCCGAATTCGCTACTATTTTTCAGAGATTTTTACCTAAAGCGCGAAGACAAGTTATTCTCAAATTTAACTCGCATGACGACTCCGTCTGCAGCAAAATTTACATCCAAATTTAACGAAAATATCGTGTCAAAAATGCCAAATTTTGAGTTAATTTTAGAGTTTTACAGATCGGCGTCCGAGATTGCTTCGGATTGATAATGCGCAATCAGCGGCTCGATAATCTCGTCGAAAAGTCCTGCCGCCATTATCGCGTCGAGGCGGTAAAGCGTCAAATTTATACGGTGGTCGCTGATGCGGTTTTGCGGGAAGTTGTATGTGCGGATACGTCCCGAGCGGTCGCCCGTGCCGACTTGACTTTTGCGCTCGCTAGTTTCTTTGGCTAGGCGCTCTTCTTCTTGGATCTCGTAAAGGCGCGCTTTTAGCACCTTCATCGCGGCTTCTTTGTTTTTGTGCTGGCTTTTGCCGTCTTGGTTTGTTACGACGATGCCTGTCGGGATGTGGGTGATGCGCACCGCCGAGTCGGTCGTGTTTACTGACTGCCCGCCGTGACCCGAGCTACGCATTACGTCGATACGAAGGTCGTTTGGATTTATCTCGATCTCGCTATCTTCGACTTCTGGCATGATAGCAACCGTGACGGCCGAGGTGTGTACGCGGCCCTGGCTTTCTGTCTCGGGTACGCGCTGGACGCGGTGGGTTCCGCCCTCAAATTTGAGCCTCGAGTACGCCCCCTTGCCCTTTATCAGCAAGATAATCTCTTTAAAGCCACCGGTGTTGCCCTCGCTTTGGCTCACGATCTCAAATTTATACCCTCGAAGTTCGGCGTATCTCGCGTAGGCATTAAACAAATCGCCCGCAAAAAGCGCCGCTTCGTCTCCGCCCGTTCCCGCGCGGATCTCTAAAAATACGTTTTTATCGTCGTTAGGATCTTTTGGAAGGAGTAAAATTTTAATCTCTTCTTCGAGATTTTCTTTTTGGGATTCGAGATTTTTGAGCTCCTCTTTGGCTAGCTCGCCAAGCTCGGCGTCATCGAGCAAAGCCTTGTTCTCCTCGATGTCTGCGAGAGTTTGCAGATAGGACTTTGCAGCCGAGGCGATATCTTCTAAATTTGATTGCTCTTTTGAGAGCTTGGTCATATTTGCGATATCGTTTGTGATAGACGGATCGCTAAGTAGACGAGAGAGCTCGTCGTAGCGATCCAAAAAAGGCTGCAGTTTGTCGGCTAACATTAAAATTTAGATTAAGCAGATAGTTTATTTACGAGTTTTGCGAGGCGTCCTACGCGGCGAGAAGCTGTTTGTTTTTTCAAAAAGCCTTTGCTAACGAAGCTGTGGAAGTCTTTGTTTGCCACTTTAAACGCATTTAGCGCGGCTTCTTTATCGCCTGCCTCAACGGCTACGCGCACGGCTTTAGTGATATTTTTAAGCCTAGTGCGGTAAAATCTGTTTCTTTCAGTCCTTTTGATAGTCTGTCTGGCTCTTTTTTCAGAAGATTTATGGTTTGCCATAATGTCCCTTTTGTCATAATTTTAGTCCGTGATTATATAAAAATCAGTTTTAAAATACGCTTAATTTAAGTAAAATTTAAAGCGAGGAAATTTACAACTTAAATTTGGATATTTTTTGATAGAATAGGACGAAAATTTAATAAATTTATGGAATTTGCCGAGCAAAAAGCTGTCTGGCAAATTCTGCGGCGCAGTATTTTGAGATGGATTTGAAGTTGTGCGGAAATTTTCGTCCCAAGGCTAGACCTCTGCTTGCAGTTGCGAGCAAAGCGAAGCAAAGGTAGTCTGCCGCAGGGCGAAAATTTTAAACTCATTCAAAACCAGCGTAGCGACGCCACAGGCGGGGTTTCTATAAAGACGCTCAAAAAGACAAGCCGATATTAAGTCATAAAAGGAAAAACGATGAAGCTATTTGGCACCGACGGCGTCCGCGGCAAAGCAGGCGAAAAACTCTCTGCCTCAACGTCCATGCGACTTGCTATGGCTGCGGGGATATATTTTAGACAGTTTGCGTCGCATACGAACACTATTTTGCTAGGCAAAGACACGCGCAAAAGCGGCTACATGATCGAGACCGCCATCGTCGCGGGGCTCACGGCCGTGGGCTACAACGTCCGTCAGATCGGCCCTATGCCTACCCCTGCGATCGCGTTTCTCACAGAAGATATGCGCTGTGACGCGGGCATTATGATCAGCGCCTCGCACAACCCCTACTACGATAACGGCATTAAGTTTTTCGACAGCGAAGGCAATAAACTGGGCGAAGAGGCCGAGGCGCAGATAGAAAAAATTTATTTTGACGACGAGCTCATCGAAAGATCGCAAAAACAGATGCTAGAAATCGGCGCCGCAAAGCGCATCGACGACGTCATCGGCCGCTATATCGTGCAGATCAAAAACTCATTTCCTAAAAACCTAAGCCTGCACGGACTGCGCGTAGTTTTAGACGTCGCAAACGGCGCGGCGTACAAAGTCGCTCCGACTATCTTTAGCGAGCTAGGAGCCGAAACCATCGTCATAAACGACGAGCCAAACGGTAGCAACATAAACCTAAACTGCGGCGCGCTATATCCTCAAAATTTAGCCTCCGAAGTCGCGCGATTAAGGGCTGATTTAGGCTTTGCGTTTGACGGCGATGCCGATAGACTCGTAGTTGTAGACGAGCGCGGAGAGGTGGCAAACGGCGATAGTTTGCTAGGCGTCATGGCGGCATTTTTACAGGAAAACAAAGCCCTAAAAGGCGGCGCGGTCGTGGCTACGGTGATGAGTAACGCAGCGCTCGAAGACTATCTAAAATCCCACAAAATTAAGCTCCTGCGCGCAAATGTCGGCGACAAATACGTGCTTGAAAAGATGAAAGAAAACGGCACGAATTTCGGCGGCGAGCAGAGCGGTCACATCATCTTTAGCGACTACGCAAAAACTGGCGACGGGCTCGTGGCGGCGCTGCAGTTTGCGGCACTGGTACTAAAAAAAGGCAAAAAAGCGAGCGAAATTTTAAGCGAGATAAAGCCGTATCCGCAAATTTTGCTAAATTTAAAGATAACCGAGAAAAAGCCGCTTGAAAGCATCGCCGGACTAAAAGAGCTTGAAGCAAGCCTCGCAAAAGAGGGCATCCGCTCGCTATTTCGCTACTCGGGCACCGAAAATCTCATCAGACTTTTGATTGAAGGCAAGTGTGCCGACGTGCTAAAAACCCGAATGGACGAGGTCGAGAAATTTTTCCTAAAAGCTCTAAATGGCTAAAATTTTAGGCGTTTTTTTTGCGGCGTTTTTCGTCGTTTTCGCGCTCGATCAGGCGGTCAAGCAGATATTTTTGGGCGGATTTTCGTGGCAGGGCGAGTACTTTTCGCTAGTGCTTGCTTACAACCGAGGCGTGGCGTTTTCGATGTTCGCGTTTCTTGGCGAGTGGCTCAAATTTATCCAGCTGGCGTTGATTGCAGGCGTTTGCGGCTATCTGCTTTGGCGGCTAAAGCACAAATTTGATGCGCGAGCCGCGACTCAAACGGAGCCAAATTTAAGCGCAAATGGCGAAAAAAAGGAAATTTTAGAAGAGCACGCACTGGGAGCAGGTATAATCCTGGGCGCGGGTAGTTCAAATTTGCTCGACCGTTTCGTTCACGGCGGCGTCGTGGACTACGTCTACTGGCACAAGTGGTTTGAGTTTGCGATCTTTAACCTCGCCGATGTTATGATCGACGTCGGAGTCGTGCTCATACTCTGGCAGAGCTTTGCCGCTGGGCGAAAAGGGGCTAAAAATGGGCGATAACGTTTATATAGCCTACGCGCTTTGGCTGCTTACGGGCTGGTTTGGCGGGCATAGATTTTATCTGGGCAAATTCGTGAGCGGCTTTGCGATGATGGCGCTGTTTTTCATCGGATATAGCCTGGCTTGGGCGATCGTGGGTTACGTATTTTGGGTGCTTTGGGGCGTGTGGTGGCTCTTTGATCTGCGTTTAACCAGCGCGGCCGTCGAGAAAAACCAGAAAAAAGAAGCGCTAAAAGACAAACTGCGCGCGCAAGACCTCGAGGAGCGGCTTAGGCGCCTCTACGAGCTGTACGAGAGTGGCGCGATAAGCAAAGAGGAATTTGAAGCAAGGAAGGAAATTTTGCTAGGGTGAGGGTCGGTTAAATTTGATACAGTCAAATTTAACTCTTTACGGAAGCGTCCTTTTGAGCGATAAAATTTAAATTTGCCGACCGATTTTAGCACTTTCAAGGTGCGGGTTTGGGTGAGTAAAATTTGTAAATTTGACTTCAAATTTGAGCGCTAAAGAGTCAAGGCGAAGTATTTTTCTACTTCGCTGCGCTCGTAGCTTTTCAAGAAGTTCTAGACGAGGCGCTTTTAAATTTGGCGACGGGAGTTACCTGGTCGGTAATGACCGAGCCAAATTTAAAAGCCTCTGCTTGCAGTTGCGACCGCAAGGGAAGCAAAGCGAAGTATAGGGCAAAAAGACAAGCCGCTAAAATAAAAATTAAAAGGAGAAAAAATGGCAGAGTATTACAACCTCATCAAGTATTTCCACTACTTGTGTTTCATCTCGTGGATGGCGTTTTTGTTCTATCAGCCGCGCCTCTACGTCTACCACGCAGAGAATATAGACAAGCCTGATTTCGTGCGCGTGGTTGAGGTGCAGGAGTACAAGATGTACCACTACATCGGCTGGGTCGCGCTGATCGGCACGTTTTTGACGGGCATTTTGATTATCGTCGCGATGCCCGAGCTTTTACGTAGCGGCTACATGCACGTCAAGCTCACCGTCGTCGTTATCCTCGCGGCGTTTCATCTGGATCTTGGCCGCTATATGGTGCAGCTACGCGAGAAACGCTGTAAAAAAAGCGGTATGTTCTTTCGCGCTTACAACGAGGTGCCGACCATCGCTATGGTTATCATCATCTGGATGATGGTGTATAAGCCGTTTTAACCGCGCTAAATACGCGCTCCGGGGCGGAGCGAACCTGCTTTGCCTTGGGACTGCGAAGTAAAATTTATTCTTATATTTTTGAATTATATCTTGTAAATTAGGCGTATAGAATTGGCGCCTAATTTTGATTTTATTCGATCAAATTTAGACCTTGGCCACATAAAAGACAATAACCCAAAATTAAGTCGCTAAAATTTGAAAATCTCTCCGACCTCTACATTTAAAATTTTTGAAATTTTATAAATGTGCTCAAGGTTAAAATGCTTATCATATCGGCAACTCTCGCAGTTTGAATAAAATGCGACCGATTTTATATCCATGCTTAAAGCCATATCGAGCTGGCTAATACCTTTATTTTCACGCAGCTTGCGGACGTTTGCGGAAATTTGCATATAGAAATTTCGTATCTCGTCGGCACCAAAAAAAGCTAAATTTTCGCCCATTATTTTTATCCTATAGGTAAAGTTAAGCTTAAACTTTATTTAGATAAAATCTACAAATCTATATCCTATAGGATAAATAATTTTCAAGGAGGCCAAAGGGGCGGTAAATTTATCAAAGGGCGGTAGAGTTAGTTTGAGCAAAGAGGCTCCAGGGCTAAGCAAAATTTTAGTAGGACTTGGCTGGGATACGAATACTAGCGATACGGGAGCGGAATTTGACCTAGATGCGAGTGCGTTTTTGGTAGGAGCTTCAGGCAAAGTAGAAAACGAGAAGAATTTCGTCTTCTACAACAATCTAGTTAGCGCAGACGGCTCGGTAGTCCACACCGGCGATAACCGCACTGGAGAGGGTGACGGCGATGATGAATCCATAAAAATCGACCTAGCCAAAATTTCGCCAAGCGTCAAAGAGATCGACATAGTCGTCACGATCCATGAAGCAGTCGCTAGAAGGCAAAATTTCGGCATGGTAAGAAATTCGTTTATGCGTATAGTCGATGAAAGAAGCGGCAAAGAGATAGCCAGATACGATTTAGAAGAGGACTTTTCTACCGAAACCGCAGTGTCGTTCGGTAAAATTTACTTTAAAGACAACGAGTGGCGCTTTGCAGCTAACGGAAGCGGCTTTAAAGACGGACTGGCTGGATTTTGTAGGCAGTTTGGGCTAGACGTTTAAGGGGTAAGCTATGGCGATAAATTTGGTCAAAGGGCAAAAAATATCGCTCGCCAAAGACGACGGCGGGCATCTACACAGCTTTTGCGTAGGAGCAAACTGGGGCGCTATAACCGAAAAAGGCTTTTTTAGAGATAAGATAAAGCCTGTGGATTTGGATCTAAGCGCTGCTATGTTTGACTCAAACACAGTTTTGCGACGTAGTATATTTTGGCAAAAAATCGGCCCCGGGCGTATTTCACAGCGGCGATGACTTGGTCGGAGACGTAGGGGGCGACGACGGACTGGATAACGAAATAATCAGCGTCGATCTTAGCCGTTTAAACTCAAACGTAGAGCAGATATTTTTCGTGCTAAATTCTTATAATCAAATCGACTTTGATAAAATTCCGTTTGCTAGCATTAGACTTTACGAAGGTACGCCGACTAGGGTAAATAAAGTCTTCGCATCATATAATATCGTACGAGATAGCGCGTTTGCTTACAAAGTAGCGATGATTTTAGGCAAGCTATATAAACGAAACGGCGAGTGGAAATTTTCGGCTATCGGCGAGCCTACGAGCGACAGGAAGCTTGATGAGCTTATTTTAAATTCTGTCGTGAAATACTTATGAAAATTTTATTTTTCTTAGCGGCTACGATTGCGATTTTAGGCGCATTTGAGATAGAGGGCGGTTACGAGATCCCGCCCTCGGCGCAAACTTACGGCAATGCACCGGTAATCAGCGATGAAATGATGAAAGAGTGCGTAAAAATTTACAACAAGGCACTTGCGATAGAAAGGGTGCTAAATTCTACTTTCGTAAATCGGTATTCAAGTGAAGAGGTAAATTTATACAATCAAAACGTCTGTATGCATTCGCAGCTCATAGACTGGTTTAACGCAAACTGTGCCGGCAAACAATCATACTCGGCATGCAAGGCGGCGCAAGAGCTAAACCGCCAAAGAGGGCTTCCCGAACAAAGCTGCGGGTATTAAGGAGAATTTTTGGATAATTTAGAATTTCAAACTGCGATCGTTTTTGTCATATTTGTAGCGACGGCATTTGCGGTAGATTTTTTCGCGCATAAGAAGGACGAGAAGATATCGTTAAAGCAAGCTGCGCTCTGGTCTATATTTTGGATTGTCGTAGCTGCGGCATTTGGCGGATATCTGCATCTTGCCGTTAGTAGCGAGGCGGCGAGCCTATTTTTTTCAGGTTATATTTTAGAAAAGTCGCTTTCAATCGATAATTTATTCGTTATGGCGGCAATTTTTTCGTGGTTTAAAATTCCTGAAATTTATCGTCACAGAGTGCTGTATTTTGGCATTATAGGAGCGGTTATATTTAGGCTAGTCTTTGTAGCCGTCGGAACGAGTCTACTTGGGATTTCTCCGTGGATGGAGTTTGTTTTTGCTATCATGGTAGCTTATAGCGCGGTAATGATGATGAAAAAGAGCGATAATGGCGAAGAGATAGAGGACTACTCAAACCATCTAGCTTACAGGGCGGTTTATAGATTTTTCCCTGTTTTTCCGCGTCTTCTAGGGCATAGCTTTTTTGTAAAAAATAACGAGATTTCGACTCAAATTTCAGCAGACGAAAAGGCAAAACTGCAAAATCAAATTTCCAAACTAAACGCCAAATGGATAGCTACGCCGCTATTTTTGTGTCTTTGCGTTATAGAGCTTAGCGACGTTATGTTTGCTTTTGATAGCGTTCCGGCCGTCATCGCCGTGAGTCGTGAGCCGCTTATCGTTTATTCGGCGATGATTTTTGCAATCTTGGGACTTAGAACGCTTTACTTCGTACTAGAAGCGCTAAAAGACTACTTGGCGTATTTAGAAAAAGCCGTTATAGCGCTTTTATTTTTTATCGCAGCAAAGCTTGCTCTAAACGCGTCCGCGCATATCTTTCATCACGGATTCGAGATTTCGGCGCAGGCTAGCTTGTGGGTCATTTTGGCCGTTTTAGGCGCCGGGATTTTTGCTAGTTTGTTTAAAGCAAAATAGCCACGGACTGATTTGGCGACAATTTATAAATTCGTCCGCCTTGGCGCCGGGTGCCGCTTTAGCAAACTAGGCGCGCCAATTTTACCAGCCTAGCCAAGGCTAAATTTGATAAATTTTAGCCCGAGCGATAAAAGGCGCCAAGACGGCAAGTAAAGTTAAATTTTAGCCTTATTTATCGCCTGAGCTATATCCGCGATCAAATCATCCGAGTTTTCGATGCCGATAGCAAGGCGTAGCAAACCTTGAGTAATGCCGATTTGGGCTTGTAATTGCGGCGAATAGGACTCGTGCGTCATCGAGGCCGGGTGGCAGATCAGGCTCTCTACGCCGCCAAGGCTCACAGCTAGATCAAAAAGCTCCAAGCTTTTAGCAAAAATTTTATAGTCGTAGCCATCCTTTAGCTCCAGCGAGATTAGCGCGCCGATGCCGCCAGCTTGGGCATTTTGGATGCGTTTTTCCTCGGCCGAAAATGAACCTGCGTAATACACGGTTTTAACGGCCGGGTTTTTTTCTAAAAATTCTACGATTTTTAGCGTATTTTCGCTTTGTCTATCAAATCTCACGCTAAGAGTTTTAAGACCCCTTATTAGATTATAAGCATCTGCAGGGCTTAGCGTCGCGCCTAGAGTATTTTTCATAAAAGCTATACGCTCGGCTAGCGCATCGTTGTCGGTCGTTACGACTCCGGCGATTACGTCTGCATGCCCGCCGATGTATTTCGTCGCGCTATAAACGACGATATCGGCACCGAATTTTAGCGCTTTTTGATAATACGGCGTTAAAAAAGTATTATCGACGACGACAAGCGCGCCGTTTTTACGAGCTAGCTCGGCTAGTCTGGCAATATCCGTTACTCGCAGCAGCGGATTTGACGGCGTCTCGATAAATATCATCTTAACGTCCTCATCCAAACGAGAGATTTTATTTAGATCATCGATGAGTTCGAATTTGATCCCGAAATTTGCAAAAATACCGTTTGCATAGCGGTAAGTGCCGCCGTAAACATTGCTATTTAAAAGCACTTTGTCGCCGCTTTTTAGCAGATTAAAAACCGCCGAGGTCGCCGCCATGCCCGAAGCCAAAGCAAAGGCGTATTTGCTGTCTTCAAATTTGGCGAAAAGCTCCTCAAATGCATTTCGCGTCGGATTTGCGCTACGAGAATAGGCATACGTTTGAAAGTCGTCCAAGCCGTCTTGCGCAAACGTCGTGGCTAGATAGATAGGCGGAACGACCGCGCCGTGAGGGTTGTTTTTAGCTTCGATACCTTTTACGATTAGCGTATCTATTTTCATTTTTTTCCTTTAAATTTAAAAATCCATCGCCGAGATAAATTTGACTATGCGCGGCGAGTCACTGCTGAAAAATTCCTCCGCCGTACCGTCAAATTCGATATTGCCGCGCTCTAAAAATAAAATTCGATCCGCGACTTTGCGAGCGAAGTTCATATTATGCGTGACGATGATGAGCGAGTCGCGCTCCTTGCTGAGCCCGCCGATGACCTTCAAAACCTCGGCCTCAAGCTCCGGATCAAGCGCGCTCGTAGGCTCGTCCAAAAGCAAAAAATACGGCTTCATCGCAAGCGCTCGCGCTATTGCCACTCGCTGCGATTGACCGCCCGAGAGCCTGCTTGGATACTCGTGCTCCTTGCCCTTTAGCCCGACCTTTTCAAGTAGCGCCAAGGCCTCAATTTCCGCCTGCTCTTTCGGGATTTTCAGCACCTGCACGGGACCTTCCGTTACGTTTTGTAGAGCCGTTAGATGCGGAAATAGATTAAAGCTCTGAAAGACCATCCCTGTGTGCTCGCGAAAGGGTAGCATATTTTTTTTCGAAATTTTACCGGCGAAATTTATCTTATCGCCTCCAAGCTCAAGCTCGCCGCCATCCGGGATCTCGAGTAAATTTATGCAACGCAGCAGGGTTGATTTACCAGAGCCCGAGCTTCCTAAAATAACCGTAGTCTGCCCGTCTTTAAATTCTAAATTTAAACCGTTTAAAACAACGTTGTCGCCGAATTTCTTAGTCAAATTTTTAAATTTTATCATCACACGTACCTTGAAAATCTTTTCTCGAGCCTAGCTTGCAAAAACGTCAAAAACGTGCAGACTATCAAGTAAAAAAGCGCGGCGAGCACGTAAAGCGTGAGCGGATCGAAGGTGCGCGCGGCGATGCGCTGAGCGACCATAAACATATCGACCATCGTGATAGAAGCCGCAAGCGAGGTGTCTTTTAGCGTGCTTATAAAGATATTTGAAAGCGGAGGTAGCGAGATGCGCGCGGCTTGCGGAGCGATGATACGGCGTAAAATTTGCGTATAACTCATCCCGAGCGCTGTAGCGGCTTCCCATTGGCCTTTGGGCACCGAAAGCACGGCTGCCCTAACGGCCTCGGAAGCGTAAGCGCCGATATTTAGGCTGAAAGTTATGATCGCCGCGCTCCAAACATCGAGCGTAACGCCCACGATCGGCAGACCGAAATATACGATAAAAAGCTGCACCAAAAGCGGCGTGCCGCGAAATATCCAGATATAAAACTCGCTAAGTTGCTTTAAAATTTTGATATTTGCTATGCGCGCGATCGCCGTTAGCACCGCGATAAGAAGTCCCAGCGAAAAGGAGATCGCTGTAAGAGGCAACGTCACCTTTATCATCGCCAGCGCCATAGGTTGTAGCGAGCTTAACAAAAGCTCGCTTATGCGGTCAAATTCGTTCATCGCCATCTACCGCGAGACATCTTTGCCGAAATACCTGATCGAAATTTCAGCCAGCTTGCCTTCGTTTTTTAGCTCCTCTATCGCCTTGCTGATCTGCCCCGCAAGCTCCGTATTGCCCTTTTGCACGATAGGTGCGGTATAGTCGGTATCGCTTCCCTCGGTGGCTATTTTAACCGGAGCGCCCGGGCGCTGCTTGATGAAGTCGTAAAATACGATATTATCGCGCACGACGGTATCTACGCGCTTGCTAACAAGAAGCTCCATGCTCTTGCTAAAGCTATCGACCGTGACGTTTTGCGCTCCGTAGCTAGCGGCCACCTTCGCCCAGTTGCTGGTAGCGGAGTCGGCGTTTTTCTTACCTTTTAGATCATCAAAGCTTTTGATATCGTCGTTATCTTTATGAGTGATGATGGCGCCGTGCACGACGGTGTAGGGCTGTGCGTAATCATATTTTTTCTTGCGTTCGTCAGTAACGCTTACTTGATTAAATACCGCATCGGCCTTGCCCGCATCAAATGCCGCAAGCATCGCATCCCACGGAGCGGTTAAAAACTCGATCTTTAAATTTAGCTTCTTGGCGACTTCGCGGGCGATATCTACGTCATAGCCCTTTAGCTCGTTTTTATCGTCGTAGTATGAAAACGGCGCGTAAGTACCTTCCGTAGCGATCGTTAAAACGCCCTCTTTTATGGTTTTTGCGTTTAAATTTAGCGTAAGAAGCGCACCTAGAGCCAAAATTTTTAGTAGTTTTGAAACCATCTTTTATCCTTTAAATTTAGCTGCTTTTATGCGAGTAAATTTTACTCCGAGATATCTTTGCCGAAGTATTTGACCGAAATTTCTTTTAGCTTGCCTTCGCTTTTTAGCTCGCTAAGAGCCTTGTTTACGTCATTTACGAGCTCTTCGTTGCCCTTTTTTACGATGGCTGCGGAGTAGATCGGCTCGCTACCGCTAGCGGCTATTTTTAAAGGTGCGTTTGGACGCTGATTTATGTAATCGTAGAAAGTCACGCTATCGTTTATCGTCGCATCTGCACGGCGGCTGATGATGAGCTCCACGCCTTTGCTAAAGCCGTCCACGGTGACGATTTGCGCGCCGTATTTTTGCGCAATGCCGGCCCAGTTGCTGGTTGCCGAATGCGCGCTTTTTTTGCCTTTTAGATCCTCGAAGCTTTTGATTTCGTTATTATCTTTATGTGTGACTAGCGCGGCGTAGGCGACGGTGTATGGAGCGGTATAGTCGTATTTTTTCTTACGCTCGTCCGTGATACTTACTTGATTGAACACGATATCGGCCTTACCCGCATCAAATGCCGCAAGCATCGCATCCCACGGAGCTTCGACGAATTCCGCTT
>CALCKS010000284.1 GCA_937965895.1 uncultured Campylobacter sp. | reverse complement strand
AAACGCACCTAAGGCTACTTGAAATTTGCACCGCCATTATCGTCTGCACGATCGGAGTACTTTTACTTTTTAGATAAATTTAGCCTCTTTTTATATAGCTTGGCTAAAATTTGCCCAGTTTGCGCTACATTTTTGGCAAAAGGAGAAAAAGATGAAAAAATTTCTATTTATACTTGCAAATCAACCATACAACGATACCGACAATACTTACAACGCATTAAGGCTAGCTAAAACGCTAAAAGAAAAAGGCGAAGAGGTTAGAATTTTTCTAATGAACGACGCGGTCGATCTTGCGCGAAATAGCACCAAAAAGCCGGAAAACTATGACGTAGATCTAGTAACGATGTTAAAAGAGCTATACGCTAGCGGCGCTATGTTAAAGGTTTGCGGTAGCTGCCAAACGAGGTGCGGTTTGCATGCGGGAGAGCCTTATTTCGAGGCTGAGGTGAAAGGCAGCATGGATATCTTGTCCGAGTGGGTTAGGCAGTGCGATCAAGCGATGACGTTTTAGAGTAGGCGAAAGAGAATTTATGAGCGTAACATTTAAGGTAAAAAACAAAAAGAAGCTGCTTGGCGGATATGCAAAGGCACTTAGCGAGCGCGAAATTTCAGGGTTTATGGAGGGATTTTGCTTTTTTAATAGCCAAAACGACGAGCCGAGCGAGCTTTCGCTAAACGAAAACGTGATGATCGCAGGTGCATGGCAAAAGAGCGCTCGCGGCTTTGAGCTAAACTATAAAGATGGAAAATATATCGTTCGAGTCTGCACTCCAAGCGGTGTTGGCGACTGGCAGATCGCGCTTGAGCTACTCTCAAAGCTCTCAGCTCAAACTGGCTCACCAATAGAGTGTGACAACGAGGAAGTTTATGATGAAAAGCAAATTTTAAAATTTGATTATGAAGCTGACATAATGTGGGGACTTAAAGCTCTAAAGGACGCAAAAGAGAAAAATCAAACGCTTTATATCTATGGCGTGGAGCGTGATGTGGCGTTTGACGCGGTTATGATAGATGAAATTTTTGCAAGTGCCAGCCCTGTGGCTAAATTTGACGAGATGATGAGACAGGTGCAGTATCTTGACGCTTATAGTGCAAGAGAGAATTTATACGAAGATAAAAACGGGAATGAAATTTTTGGCGCGTATACGCTTAGCGAAAATTTACCGACTATCTTGCCTTACGCTCCCTCTCCGTCGTGGCAGGCGCAAGAAGCACTTGGAGATCGCAATGTCTCGCGCTGGATACTTACGCTAGTAGTCGGCTTAGACGATAGGGACGCGCACGTGCTCGGCGAATGCGAATATGGCGCTTTTATGGCAAATCTGCCAAAAGAAAAATATCGCTTCA
The DNA here is from genome assembly GCA_937965895.1 of uncultured Campylobacter sp. Taxonomy (GTDB): domain Bacteria; phylum Campylobacterota; class Campylobacteria; order Campylobacterales; family Campylobacteraceae; genus Campylobacter_A. The sequence goes on along the minus strand of CALCKS010000284.1, from coordinate 288 downwards.
TAGACGCCGCAAATATACTGGTTGAGCCGCTTAGCGAAGAAGAGATGAGAGAAATTTTTAAAAAGGCAAACGAAGCTTAAGTTAATAAACTGCCGAAATGAAAATTCGCCTCAGGCTTGCTTAAAAATTTAAGTCGGTTTCAAACGCGGATTTAAACTAATAAAAGCTAGGATTTTACCGGTATTGCCGCTTTTTAGGCTAAATTAGACGAAATTTAGCCTAAACTAATCTAGGCTTTGCGTGATTTGAAAAAGGATAAAAATGAAAATTTTAAAAGCTATTTTCGCG
>CALCKS010000283.1 GCA_937965895.1 uncultured Campylobacter sp. | reverse complement strand
GAATTTTAGGTATTTTGATAAATGAAGTAGAAAAATTTAATTTCGTAAATTGGAAATAGGGGTAGGTGGGTTGAGGGTGGAATTTGAGGGGCAAAAAGGTGAATTTAGGATAAAATAACAAAAAAGGAGGCGAAAATGCAAACTCAAAAAGATAAAATCGCCGTCGACATCAGTCAAATTCCGCAAGATGCTTTAAAAAGTTACGATAATTGGTGATTTGGTAAGAATTTATCTATCGGGCTTTCCGCAACTTTTATAGTGCTTCTTTTTTCTTTCTTGATAGATCCTGCGCACCCATCATCACCTTTTTTATTTGTTGTGGCGCTTGGTACGTCTGCTGCGTTAATACTCTTTTCATTGAGCTCGCCTAGACGCAAGCGGTATAGTGTATTTTTGTTTGGCGACGAGGGTAAGGCCTTTACCTTGATATGCACTGAAACCATCGCTCTTTTTTTCATTGCGGCGAGCTTATATGCGTTATTTTTGGATGCGGCTTTTAGTACGCGAGCGACCGTGCAGGCGATCTTTATCATAATAATTATGCTTCCTATAGCAATCATATCTCATAACGCCAACGACGAATTTGCTGCCGATGAGACCGTATATCTGCCGCAAAGAGTACTAAAATCGCAAGAGAAAATCAGCGAGCTAGCCGCAGACGAGACGACTAATGGGCAAAATTTAAGCCAAGCGCAAGCCAATCAAAGCGAAGCGGCTGAATCCGAGCGCAAATTTGAGGGCGCGAGCCATGAAGCCGTGCTAGGCCAAAGCGATGAGGAGGTCGAAGCGCTAGAATACGGCAAAGCTCTAGCTCAAATCCCCGAAAACTTAAAGCGCAGATATCAGATTCATCTTTTAGTTAGATTTGCCTTCGTGAGCTTTGCTGCGATGGCTTTTTTGATTATATCTTCAAACCCTGACAAGGGATTATCTGGAGCGTTCATATTTAGCGCCATTTGCGTAGGCGCATTTTTTGCTTCGGGGCGCAGGTATAGCAAACTTTTCGTCGAAAATCCCGAAAAAAGTAATAGGATTTTCGCGATAGAAAATTTTGCGATCATGACGCTGGTTTTGTATTATCCAGTGGGTTCGTTGTTTTTGGAAGGCAAGGCTGTTCATAGAGACGCATCGGCATTAATTTTTGTCTATCTATATATACCGCTGATACCGATACTGTTGATAACGACCGTTGTTTGTTTGGTTCGTAATTTAAGCTTTTATAAGGAAATAAAAGAGTGAAATTTAAAATGGTGAGACTAAATTTGGCGTTTAAATTTGTAAACAAGTAGAGCAGGGGCGGCTAAATTTAACCGCCCGAATTTGGCACAAATTTGAGCCTTAAGCCGCGTCAAATTTGCCGTATAAAGTAGATCAGATAGGTAGGACGCGGATATTTGGGCTGAGGTTTTCTTGAAGCACGTTTTCGATCGCGTATAGAGTGCCAGTCGCGCCGCTAGCGCAGCCGCTACAAGCGCCCATATAGCGGATATAGACGTCAAATTTGCCCTCGGCGTCTTTTTGCAAATCGAGGATTTCCATATTGCCACCGTCCATCATCAGCATCGGGCGGATCTCTCTGTCGATGACGCTCTCGATGGCCTTTAGCTGGCCCACGACGGTCATGCTCTCAAAGCTCACGTCGTCAAATTTACCAGAAACTTGCGCGTCGATTACGGCTTGCTTTTTCTCCTGCTCCATCTCGGCTCTGGTGTCTGCGAGGATGTCCACGAGATAATACTCGCGCTTTTCGTGTCCGCCCGGGCGTACGCAGGACTTGCAAAAGGCGCCTGCTTTGGTGTATTGCGTGATTTCCTCGACTGTGTGTAGGTCGTTTAGGCGGATGACCTCTTTGATCGTACCCAGGCTCACGCGTGCGCACTCGCACACGATGATCTCGTCCTCGAAATGCTCAGGATCCACGCCCTTGTACTGCGCTGCGGCGGCCTTGATGACGTCGTAGGCCATGACCGAGCAGTGCATCTTTTGTGGCGGAACGGCGGGGGTGTCAGGCGTGTCGCGCATGGCTTTTTCCACGTCGATGTTGGTGATTTTGACCGCTTCGTCCACGGTTTTGCCGACGCAAAGCTCGGCCATCGTATCGGAGCTTGCTACAGCCGTGCCGCAGCCAAAGCTTTTAAATTTAGCGTCCATGATACGGTCGGTTTTCTCGTCCACGAGCCAGTATAGTCTCACCGCGTCGCCGCAGCTCTCTGCGCCAAAGTCCGCTACGATGAGCTTACCGCCTCTTGCTTTTGCCTCATCCTCGGTTATCTCGCCCATAAATTTGGGGTTGTTCATGCGGTTTTGGACGTTTTGTGAGTATTCGTCCCAAATCGAACCGCCGATTAGATTATTTTTTGCCATTTTATTTCCTTTTTACGCTTCGTCTTTTGAGCGCTTTTTGCGGAGCTTACTAAAATTTAGCTCGGCGGACTATCTGTCCAGCCTACGCTAAATTTTACCTGCGCAACCACAAAAATCATCTCAAAATACTTCAGCTTACGCTTTTTATTTAACTCAAATTTGAACTTTCAAAGCTCAAATTTCAATCAAATTTAATCTCAAATTCGGCCGCAAAACATTCAGGCGAAGTATTTTTCTTTTTTACTTCGCGCAAGCGCTCGTAACGAGACTTCGCTACGAGGAGGCGAGGCGGAAATAAGCCGAGCGAGGGTGCGTATATAAAATACGTAACCGAGCCTCGGCGAAATTTCCTTCTGCTTGCAGTTGCGAGTGCAACGAAGCAAAGCGACGTATAAAGGAAAAAGACAAGCCGTTACTTGCCGTTAGGGTTGTAAGCGTACGTGCTTGAAATAGCTCGCAACCTCACCACCGCCTTTTTGATATGCTCTATCGCGTAGTCGATCTCTTCTTCGGTATTAAACCTCGACAGCGATAGCCTTAGCGCAGTGTGCGCCAGATCGCTGCTAGCTCCGATGGCTTCCATTATCGGGTTGCTCTCTAGCGTCTCAGATGCGCACGCTGAGCCCGTAGACGCCGCGATACCGGCCTGATTTAGATCCCATAGCATCGCCTCGCCCTCGACGCCTTTTATGGCGGCTAGGATGGTGTTTGGTAGCCTGTGAGCGCGCTCTCCCACGACCGAGACGTCGGGTAGCTGTAGTAGAGCGTCCTCGAGCTTGTCGCGCAGGCGTCTAACGTGCAGATTTTCAAACTCGATTAGTTTATTGCTATTTTCCAGTGCTTGCGCCATGCCGACGATGCCCGCTACATCGAGCGTTCCGCTGCGTCTGCCGCCCATGTGTTCGCCGCCATGAAGCAGACTAGTTAGCTTTTGTGAATCCTTGATGTATAGGCCGCCCACGCCCTTTGGTCCGTGAAATTTATGCGCCGAAAAGCTCATAAAGTCCATGCCCATCTCGCGCACGTTTATCTTGATCTTGCCGACGGTTTGCGTTGCGTCGGTGTGAAATAGTGCGCCGTGCTCGTGGGCGATCGCCGCGCACTCTTTGATCGGGAAAATGGTGCCCGTTTCGTTATTTGCCCACATGATGCTAACGAGCGCGGTTTTGTCGTCGATGAGCTTTCTTAGGTCGTTTGGATCGAGCAGGCCGTTTTCGTTTACTGGCACGCGGCTCACGCGAACGTCGTATTTTTTGAGAAACTCAAATGTCGCCGAGATCGCCGGGTGCTCGACGGCGCTGATTACGACGTGATCCTTTTCTTTATTTAATATATGATCGAAAAACACGCCCTTAGCCACCCAGTTGTTGCTCTCGGTGGCGCAGCTTGTTACCACGATATCGTCGCTATCGCTCGCGTTTATGCCCGCGTAGAGCTGATCCATCGCGCGTCGAAGCGCCGGGTGCGTCTCGGAGCCGAATTTATGCAGCGAGTTTGGGTTGCCGTATTTTTCGCAAAAAAACGGCTTCATAAGCTCGAAAGCTTCGGGATCGACCATCGTCGTGGCATTGTTGTCTAGATATACTCTCACGCTTGACCTTTATCAATTAGGATATATTTTATCCCTTTTATTTTTGTGACGATAATATAACAAATTTTATAAATTTTTGATTAAAATTTTAGCTTAGTTTTTTCAAATTTAAGCGGTTTTTGATAGTGTTTATATATTGAAATTCCTTATCAAATGAGCAAAACGTCGGTCTTTCGGTTAAATTCGAGATAAAAAGATAAAATATATCCTAAACTTAGTTTGATTTCTTAAGGTTTTAGAAAATTTAAAAATTAAAATTTTCGTATTTTGGATGAAAATCGGCAAAATAAATCCGAATTTGACGCGGCAAAAAGGCAAATTTGAAGTTAAAATTTGTGGTTTTTCAGGCGAAATGGTATAAAATTTATATATGAAAACTTTTAAAAGAATTTTAAAAATTATTGCTTGGGTTATAGGCGGCGCTTGCGTGGTTTTTGTGCTACTTGTATATTTAATCCTAACCTCGCTTTTTTCGGTCGATACGCCCGAGGGTTGCGATCCTAGTATGCCAACTAGCGCTTGCGATTATATTGATGAAAAATTTGAAAATGAGCTGCAAAATTTACCTCCAGTCGCCGCTTTGCCGCCATTAGACAAAAGACCCGTATTTTGGCTAGGTGAGAAAAAATTCGCAGGAGGCGCGAAGTTTGATTATCTATACATTAAGGACGATTTTGGGGTCTGGCTTAGATACAAAGATGACGACAGCGACGACTTTTTGCTGCAGAAAGACATGCCGGAGCTCTACTATGGATACGACGAGATCGACCGCTCGCCGGATGAGATGTGGGTAAGAAGAGAACTTAAATATTATGAATACGGCATCTACGATATTTCGCTTTTTGAAAACGAAGCCAAGGTATTTTCTCAAACTACATATAAAGTTGTCAGAAAATTTATCGGTTTCTTTAATCTACACTCTATGAGAGGCACCTCTTTTGCAGCTCCGCAAGGTACCGAGGAAAATTTAAACGTCATAAGCGAGCTTCAAATTCCGCTTACAGTTTTTCCGCAAAAACCGAACTACTCTGCGCTTGGTTGGGCTGATAAATCAGAAGCCAGAGGCTATGTCGGAGATGAAATAGCCAAAAAGTTCGCTCGCAATATCTTTGAGATCCCTGGCGATGGGTGGCGGCAAACCATACGCATAAACAGCCGCGCCAAAGATATAAAGGTAATCTGTGGAGATGAAATTTGCCTCGCACTTGCCTTTGATGAGAGCAAAATCAATAGCTGCGATAACGGCGCTGCATCCACGGCAATTTATACGCTAAATTTAAAGCAAAAATTTAATAATTTTCATACGCTTACTAGTAGGAATTTTAACTACGTCAAGCTTGGTGATAAGTATACTTTAGACGACGTGGAATCCTTTAAAATAGTTTTATCGAGATTCAGATATATCGAGGGGTATAACA
>CALCKS010000282.1 GCA_937965895.1 uncultured Campylobacter sp. | reverse complement strand
TGTTTTTAAATTTCGGATACAAGACGTTTACGTCGTCGCTAGCCCAAAACCGACTAGGTTGATAAAACGCTTCGCCGACCGAACCGTTGTAGGTTACACTGATGGTATTTGACGGATGCAAATGTGTATCGTTTGATATTTTTGCGGTTATTCCGTTATTTGTAGATGTTGCTCCGATAAAATTTATATTTCCGTCCTTCATCTGTGATTTTGTAAGCCTTTTTCCCTTTTTAATCTCAAATAAATCATCGATTCTAAATTCTTTCCACTCTAAATTTTGAAATTTCTCATAATAAGCTAGATTAAATTCAGCCCTATTTCCACCCATAGTTAAAAATTTGTAGTGATTTATTAACTTTTGCGTATGCTTTTTCTCTATATCTTTTATAAAATTTTCCATTAAAATAAAATTTGGCTTACCGAATTTATCAATCGGCAAATAAACGATATGTTTTTCCAAAGTATTTTGTCTATATTGTCGTCCGTATCCAAACTTATCCTTACTTTTATTTATAACAGCACTGATAAAATGCATAGCTTGGGTAGATATTTTCGCTTTTGAAGTAAGCACCAGAACATTATCATCGCAGCAAAAATCTTTAATATGAACAAAAGAATTACAAAACATATCAATAGTAATCGCATTATTAAAAACCTTTTGATTTTTATTGTTTATAAAATCTTTAACGCCTAAATTCATTTCTCCAGCTGTTACGAGCGGATAAATTCCGTTTTTGCGATTAATTTTTGTAAGTCTTGTGCCGCGTTCATAATCAAACAAATCTACAAGCTTAAATTCGCCCCATTTTACGCCTAATTTATCAAAAAGACTATTAGCTATTTGCATAATAGCATCTTTGATAAAGTTTGAAATACTAGAATCCTCGCTAAAAATAAGATTAAAATCGCCGCACGATTTACTCTCTCTCTCTCTCTCTCTCGAAGGGCAAGCACGCTATGATATAAAATCAACTTTTGCATTTTAGCTTCTATGCTTTTTATATAATTTTCCATAAAATTAAAATCAATCATATCGTTAGTCATAGGGAGCCTTATGTATGACTTTTTTAAATCAGTACTTGAAATTTGATCATTGTAAACGCCGTTGAATGATTTTTTAAATAGATTTACCAAAAATAAAGCAGTGTATTTATTAAGCATATATCCTATCGGCTTTAAACTATGAACTTTCATATCTAAACTCGCCTTATACGGATGATAAAAACAAGTCCCTAAAAAAGAAAAAGATATAAAATTTTCTTGAACTCTGTAATTATTTGACGACAAATCATTATAATATCCAGAAATACCGTTATTTAAATTTGTCACGGATATTCTTGGAGTTTTTCCAGATTCTAATTCATTTTGCGGTATATTTGCTCCGGTTTCGACTATAAAGACATCCGTTACTTTAAAATTTCTATACTCCAATTTCAAACCTTAATCTTTATCTCATCATCGTCTAAATTTATATCGCTTCCAAATAAAACGCTCTCTAAAATCGTTTTTTCAAATTCTTTTTTATCTATGCCGTTTTCAAAAAGCAAATAATCAAGTACGACTTTTTTAAAATCTTGCTCGGTTATCTCAAATTTAGGCTCGGGCATTTTGTATTGCAAGCTTTCATTCGGTTTTATCCATTGGCAACTTTCGTCGCCACTTTGTTTGTATATTACATCAACCCAAAAATCTTCAAGCTCTTGCCATTTGCCCTTTAAATCGTGGCGTCCTTGATTTTTAACGGTTTCTAGTCCGTCTTCTTTTATATAGCATCCGAAAATTTCCTTACTTCCCTGCGGCTCGTGTGCTTTAAAAATAAAAATAGATGTTTCGTTTGCACCTTTCATTCGAGCAAAAACTTCTTTGGGAAGTTTAATAATTTTTAAAAGAGAGTGCTTTTTAAGCCATTTTAAAACTTGTTTTTTGCCTACTTCAAGTTTATTGCTCGGTAGTAAAAATGCACAAATTGCACCGCTTTCCACATTATCAAGTACGTTTTTTACTATCGTCAGACAACCGAATTTGTTCTCATACGGCGGATTCATCAAAACTTTTGTGATATTTTTACTCTTTATCCATTCGCAAGCCGCTTCGCCTCTTGCGTCATCGTGGGTTAAATTCGTCTTGCCGTCTTTATGAATTAGCATATTAGCGCAAGCCAAGGCAAATAACTCTTTATCGAATTCAATCCCGAAAAGCCTTTCATTTTGGATCTTCTTTACGGCGTTTTCGTTAAAATTTCCACCGACTTCATTTATCATGTTATTCATGGCTTTTACTAAAAACGCGCCGCTTCCGCAACATGCGTCCAGGACGTTATCCTTATAATTTATGTTAGCGATACGGTACATAAGGCTCGTGATATGATCGGGCGTAAAAACCTGTCCCGCTTCACTTTTACCTTTGTAGCGGGTAAATTCATTAAAGAAAATTCCCATCACGTCTTCGCCGTTCCAGTTTTCAGCCTTTATGTAGCCCGAAATAGCCACAACATCATCGATAAAGCTATCAATAGCTTTTTGATTTTTCGTATAGTTAAAGCTAATTAGATTAAACTGCTCTTTTATGATATCTAATTTTAAATTTAAGGCTTTTTGTTCGCTGTACGAATTTTCAAGCGTTGAAATAATAATGCTTTGTAGAGTCGCAAAATCTCTGCCTTTTAAGCCTTTTAAATTAGCGCCTTTTCTATCTGCCACCAAAGCGCAAGCGGTGAAAATCATCCGATGTTTTAGATTGTTTATACCGAAATTTACATGCAGATTATCGTTTATCGACTTAGTACAAGAATAAATTTTAGGTTTATCTATACTACTTTGAGTAAAAAGCTTCAGATAATAATCTTTGCTAAAAAGCTCATTATCCTCACGGTAAAATTTGTCGTTTTTATAAATTATCGCTTCATTACCGTTATATAAAATCCCGACGACTTGGTTGTATTTAGTTTGAGCGATTTCTATATATTCTTGAAGTTGTGATAAATTTGAGCTTAAATTTGAATTGGGTTCATAAGCCTTAGTTTCTAAAATAATAGCAGTATCGTTTTCGTTGTGCGGAAAATACCAACCGTCAGGCTTTTTTAAAATACCGTCAAAGCCTAGCTCGTTAAACGTAGTAATTTGTCCGGTACCGCTCTTGGCGTTTTTATCGTCTTGAAA
>CALCKS010000281.1 GCA_937965895.1 uncultured Campylobacter sp. | reverse complement strand
TATTTTGTAAATTTGATCGCCGAAAGCTATCTCGCATCGATCAAAATCCACGTTCCAGTCGAGGTTGCAGACGATATCCGCAAATCTACCTTGCACCGTAGCCATCTTGCCCAGCGTCGCCGAAAAAACCTGATGAAAGTCCGAAAAGTCGCTCACATAGCGTAAATTTCGCATTTTTGCTCCTTTAAATTTAGTCTGCGAATTATACCGATTAAATTTTAAACTTGCCCTAAAATATTAAAATTTTATTTTAAGCTTAATTAAAAGATAGTATAATTTCATAAATTTTATCCCGAATTTAGGAGTAAACATGGACATAGTCGAGAGATTTTTACGCTATACAAAGATCAACACCACGACAAACCGCGAAGCGGGCGCGGCGGGCGTGATGCCGTCAAACCCAACCGAGCACGATCTAGCAAAGCTGATAGAAAGCGAGTTAAAGGAGCTTGGCCTGCAAAATATAAAAAGGCGAGAAAACGCCATAACTACGACCGTTTTACCGTCAAACTCCGCCAAAAAGCTGCCGTCGGTGGCGTTTTTCGCGCACCTTGATACGAGCGCGGAGCAAAAAAACGACACGAAAGCCCAAATCGTGCGCTACGAGGGCGGCGACGTCACGCTAAATAAAGAACTAGGCATAACGCTGAAACTTAGCGAATTCCCAGAGCTAGCAAACTACGTCGGAGACGACCTCATCGTCACTGACGGCACCAGCCTACTAGGCGCCGACGACAAAGCCGCGATCGCCGCTATCGTAAACGCTGCGCAGTTTTTTATACAAAACCCGCAGATCGAGCACGGCGACGTGACGTTTGGCTTTTTACCCGACGAGGAGCAAGGTCTGCGCGGAGCCAAAGCGCTTGATATCTCGGAGATAAAGGCCGACTTTGCTTACTGCCTGGACTGCTGCGGTATAGGCGAGCTGATTTACCAAAACTGGAACGCAGGCGACGCGGTCGTGACTTTTACCGGGCAGTCCGCGCACCCGATGAACGCCAAGGGCAAGCTAGTAAATTCATTGCTGCTTGCGCACAAATTTATCTCGATGCTACCGGGCGGCGAAGCACCCGAGTACACGGACGGCGTCGAGGGCTACTACTGGGTCAAGGAGCTATCTGGCAACAGCGCAAAAACCGTGCTGAAGCTCGACGTTCGCGAATTTAACGAGGCAAAATACGCGCAGCGTATGGCGTTTTTGCAAGATCTTGCCGACTCGTTTGCTAAAATTTACGGCG
>CALCKS010000280.1 GCA_937965895.1 uncultured Campylobacter sp. | reverse complement strand
TTGCGACTAAATCTCAAATTTAAAGGCAAATAGATGTTTTCGTCGTTTTTCGCGAATAAAAAATGGGCCGCGTGGGCGTATTTCGGGCTCGCGGTACTGCTAATCTCGACCTACGCGCAAGTGCAGATGATAGTGCTCCTAAACAACTGGTACAAGGACTTTTACGATATCTTGCAAAACGTCAAAGATCACACGATAGAGGATTTTTGGACCTGCGTGCTTAGATTTGCCAAGATCGCCTTCCCGTACGTCCTGCTTGCGACGATGACGAACTATTTTACGCGCCTTTGGACGTTTAAGTGGCGCGAAGCGATGACGTTTGACTACATAAAATACTGGCGAAACGTCAAAACCGACATCGAAGGCAGCTCGCAACGTATTCAAGAGGACATCTACCGCTTTGCTAAAGTGGTGGAAAATTTGGGCTCGCAAGTAGCTGACGCCGTGATGACTCTCATCGCCTTTATACCGATACTTTGGGCGCTCAGCGGTCAGGTCGATATCCCGGTGCTCGGCAAAAGCGAGGGCTCGCTCGTATGGATCGCGCTAACGGTCAGCATCGGAGGACTAGCGATCTCGTGGTTTGTAGGCATTAAGCTACCGGGACTTGAGTACAACAACCAAAAGGTAGAAGCCGCATTTAGAAAAGAGCTCGTATACGCCGAGGACGACAAGGCAAACTACGGCGCACCCGAGAAACTCGAAGGGCTGTTTCAGGGCCTAAAGCGCAATTATTACAGGCTATTTTTACACTACGGTTACTTTGATATCTGGAGATATATGTTCGGTCAAAGCATGGTCATCGTCCCGCTCATCGCGATGGGCCCTAGCGTGCTCGCGGGCACTATAACTCTGGGCGTGATGATGCAAGTCGTAAATGCCTTTAGCCAAGTGCGCGGGTCGCTTGCCGTGTTTATGAACAACTGGACGGTCATCACCGAGCTGCGCTCTATCCACAAAAGACTTAAGGAATTTGAAAAAAATATCGAGTATAAGCGCATTAAGCTCGATGAAAATTTACAAAGCGAGCCGGTGTAAATCAAGCTCTTTTAAATTTAGCTTTTGCTTGCGCGGCGACTCGGGTTTATTTGGCTCGCGCTCGCGCTCGCGCCGGCGGCTGCTCAAATTTAGCGTTTCGGACGCAAATTTGACGGATAGCTTGGCTGAAATTCGGCAAATTTGACGAACTCGCGGCTTTTTTAAATTTGACGGCTCGCGGGAGACGGTTAAATTTTAGT
>CALCKS010000279.1 GCA_937965895.1 uncultured Campylobacter sp. | reverse complement strand
GCTAATAGGGCTAATATGCTTAAGGTAAATTTCACTACGTATCCTTTGGTTTTAGTGTCGGTTTGTATTATAGCTACTTAAATTTAATTGGGCTAAAATCTATTATCGACTTGCTCTAATTTTTTACTAGCCTTTTTAGTAGCCTTGCCGGACTTAAAGACTCGTAAGCGTATAAATTTCAACTAGTAAGTAGGGTCAACAATATTATTTTAAATTTCATCTCCCATCCTTTTATTTAAATTTCTTAAATATATTTGCTTCTCTTATGCGTTTATAGGAATTTATTCTCTTTTGCTTATCTGCCTTCTTGTTCACTATGCTTGTTACTTTAATTACTACATCTTTGTTTTCTGAATCTGATTTGCTATGGTTTAAGCTTTTACCGCAGTATCTGCATTGCTTCCTGTTATATTGCCTTCATCGTCAAGATAGATCTCTACGTCTTTATACTTTTCGTAAAATTTAGGAGCTAGAGTTTCATTGAGGTATTGTTTGCCTTTTGGCGTTAGAGCTACAAGGATATTATATTGACTCCAGTCATCAGGCTTATCCCAAGAGGTACAAGAGTATAGGACGGAGTAGCCTTCTTCATTATTTCTATCTTCATCGTAGCTTCTACTAAATTTCTTTTTATAAAAGAAGTTATCTCTAAAATACACCCAAGCTTCGTATTTGGAATTTCCGTAGTAAGACAAATTTGTAGGATAATCCGTTTGTTTATAGTCGTCGTCCCAGTCGCATAAGAAGTCTATGTATCCTACTAGAAAGAGATTTCCTACTATGCCTATGTATTCGCTTATGTAGGTTGGGTTTGGGGAGTCTATGTCATCGTTATCGTAACTTATCAAGTATGGCATCATTTCGTCTGATTCGTGTCTGGCAAATGTAGAAATAAGTCGCAAAAATAGATATTCCATAAACTCCAATATGACGACTTTTGTAGCATGCGGCATAACTTTTAAAAAGATACTTATCGTAGGCTTGCTAAATAATTCATCGCTCTCTCTAAAAACTTGCTTATTACATTCATAGATAATTTTAGCTTTTTTCACTTCGGTTCCCATCATTTTATATGTACTTTCCACTGACCGTCGCTTATATTGCCTATTTTATCTCCGGCTTTTTTAACGGCATCCATCTCTATCGTCTCTCCGCCTGCGCCTGATCCCGTTCTATATTTTATAATAGTTTCTCCGTCATCTAGCTTATACATTACGATATCCTCTTTGGTTGTAATTTTGGTTTTTTTGTTTGTTATGGGGACCGATCTTTTTTCTATAAATTTAGCCCCTTTAGAAATTCTCTTCCAAAGTAAATCCAATTCTTTCTTATTATTAACAAGCCTTACAAAAACATCATCTCCCTTTTCCAACCTCATAAATATCCCCACTATCTCTTCCCTAGTTAAGCTTTTAGATAGCCTTGCATCTTTTACGTACTTAACTATCTTTGGTGCGTTTTTTTGCGCAAATCTCGTAGCGCCGGAAAGAACAAAGAAATCATCCTCTAAAGGCGGATCTTCATCTTCTATATTAAATAAAATTTCATCCTTAGGAACTAGTATCTCTATATAGTCGCCGCTATCGTCTTTAGTTTCTATTCTTAATACGTTATAGTTTTCATCCTCTTTACTCTCTTCTTCATACTCTTTATTTATATCCACCCTCATATGAGTCTTACCGTAGTTTGTATTAAACTGAAATTTAACTTCC
>CALCKS010000278.1 GCA_937965895.1 uncultured Campylobacter sp. | reverse complement strand
GTTTCTATATCTACAGTAGAAAATTTTAAGATATTAGGCAATATATCTATCATGTGCGGTACGAAATAATAATATATATCCCTAGTTTTCCGTGGAAGCTTGAAATTCTTATCGCTTAAAGAACTTAGGAATTTATTGATATCGGCTTCGCTATAATCTTTTTGAATTTGATATAGATTTAGTTTAAATTTATCTTCCAGTTTAGGATCAAATTTTTTACCTTGCAACTTTTGTATATATTCGACATTAAGCCTTGCCATATTAGCAGAGCTTACCTCATCTTTGTTAAAGGAAAACGCACTCATAAAAGTGTATTCTCCTGCCTGTCTACCTCCGGGATCAGCTACTACTTTTACATCGGAGTAATATCTGATTAAATATCCGTAATCCCACCACGATAGCACATAATCCTCCCTGCTAGCCTTATTTTTTAGCTCCGCAAGAGGCATTATGGAGTCTTTCGTAAGCGTAGGCGCAACTCGGAATTTATAAATAAAATCTATGCTAGGCATTAGTGCCAAACAGGTTAAAATAGCCAACAAAGTACTTCTAAGCCAGGTGCGTATTTCAAAGTAATTCAGCGTGAAATATATAAAATAAGCAAATCCAAGCGCTATCATCGGTGTAGCGTACATTGTAAAGCGAGTTCCACCGAAAAGTGCTAAAACTCCAAGCGCTATCATCGGCAAGGTTAAGATAAACGAACGGAATTTTATCAGCAATAGAGCCAGCCCTCCTACGGCGCATATAAATATAAATAGATGTCCACTAGATTCAAGCACAAATTTCATGAAATTAGCATTGGCAACCTCGTTAACCGTATTTCTAACACCGTAGAAGTAGAAAATTTCTTCTTTGCTTACATCTTTTAAGATGTAAGCTTTAAGCTGCACTGCTATGGGAGTAAGTCCGCCGAATATGATAAATATAATTACGACGATCGCACCCAAAATCCAAAGAGCCTTTTTGCTTTTATGGCTTGGAATTTTAATCATTAAAAAATATAAAAACACAATAAGTGCGATTTTAAACAATAAAATATAATTTACAATTATTGTCTCACCTTCGTAATACGCGCTAAATTTTATGACCGCTGCAACCATAAGAATAATCGCTTTGTAATTTGCCTCATTGCGTCTATTAAAAATCAAAGTATAGATTAAAAATATCACTATAATCGCCATATTTAAAGAATACGAACTAGGATACCACCAGCTATAAAGTACCATAAAGACGGCGGGCAAAGCAAAGCTGCTCTGCTCGCTTCGCCCTATGAGCCTGATCAAAGCCCATAGCGTTAGCAGCGGCAGAGCAACATTTAGCATATCGCTATCAAAATACCCGCCCAAGGTCCTCATATAATATCCCGGTAATATGGTGGCAAGTAGCGCCGCGATGATGCCTGCGCCTAGGATCTTATACTCTCTTGCTATCAAAATAATCGGCACGGCCACTAGCGGCGCCAAAAATACGCTCATATAG
>CALCKS010000277.1 GCA_937965895.1 uncultured Campylobacter sp. | reverse complement strand
AGCTAAATTTGGATGCATGAAAACTTATCGAGTATGCAAGAGAGCTGATGCGTTTTTATGGAGCTTTGTTTGGCTATAATAAACAGAAATTACGCCAAGAATTATTAGCTTGCTCAGTTGTTTTCAAGCAAGTTGCACCTAGCTAGGGTTTTGTATGATTTTATGAATTAAATACGCATTCGGTTTGCTAAAATGCGTAATGGTTGTGAAGTTAGATAGCTTTATATTTAAAAATTTAGGTCTAAAATAAACAAAATTTTAAAATTTTATTGCCGAGTGGCGAAATTTTTAATATAATTAAAAAAATTAAGGAGGAAAAGATGTTTGGAGGAGCATACAAAAAAGAGCTAGAGAGTAAAAACGAAGCTCTAATGCAAGAAAATGAAAGCTTAAAAGAGCAAATAGAGAGGTTGCAAAGCGATTTGGAGATGGCGAGATTAAGCGCCGCCAAAGAGCGAAATACGCCAAAAACCGGTGAAACTGCGACGAAATTGTTATTAGTTGGCTATGCTGATGGTATAAATTTCTTACAAGGCACTATGGAAGAAAATTTAAAAATGCTTGAGAATATAAACGAGCTGAATAATCTAACATTTTCTAAAACAGGCGAACTACGCGATCAGACGAGCTTTATCGTTAGTTCTATGGAGAATGTTCAGCAGATGAGCGGTGATTTACAAAACGACGCATCGTCTTTAAATAATAGCGTTATGTCAATTGTAGAAATTATAAATTTGATTAAAGATATCTCAGATCAGACGAATTTACTAGCCCTAAACGCAGCTATCGAAGCCGCGCGCGCGGGCGAACACGGACGCGGATTTGCAGTAGTTGCGGATGAGGTGCGAAAGCTTGCCGAACGAACGCAAAAGGCTACTCTCGAAGTTGAGGTAAATATCAACGGACTAAAACAAAGCTCAAATACCATGATAGGAATGAGTGAGAATTTTACTAAAATATCTGGCGATGTAATGCGTGTCTTGGGCGATTTTCAGAGTACTATCGCAAGCGTAAACGCAAATACGCAAAATATTCTAAGTCAAGCTTTAAATTTAACTAATGAGGTTAATGTCAGCAACGGCAAAATCGATCATATTAATATGAAACTAAACGGATATAGGGCTGTATTGCAAGGCGAATTTGAGAGCGTACCGGATGTCGGTAATTGCCGTTTTGCTAAGTGGTTTAATGAGAAAGTAAAAAATATCGTCTAAA
>CALCKS010000276.1 GCA_937965895.1 uncultured Campylobacter sp. | reverse complement strand
TGACCGCTTTGCAAACGATAGAAAACGAGATGAGCGAGGTTAGCGGCGTATCCCCTCAACAAAACGGCGCACCCACTACGAGAAAAGAAACCGCCACTATGGCAAGCATAATGGCAAACGAGGGCAGCGTAAGACTGCAAGGTTACATAAGAACTTACAACGAGACCTTTTTCGAGCCTATTTTTGAAAGGCTAGCATTTCTAGTGTGGAAATATGGCGACCCGATATTTTTCGCGGGGTTTAACCGCGGCGAGGTGCCGAGCTTCAACGTAAACCTCAATACCGGCATAGGCGCGCTAAACAAAGAGGTACAGAAACAATCCTTGATGGATGCTAGCGGAGTGATAGGCGCTCAGTTTGGGATGTGTTTGCAAATGGGCGATGGCGAGGGAGCGGCTAGAATGAAAGATGCTAACGAGAAAATACTCTTAGAGCTTTTGCCGCTGTATGGCATAAAAAATCCAAACGAATTTATAGGAAAGGAGGGGAGGCTAATTGATCAGAAATATGCGGGCGCGGATATTCCAGCAACTATGGGAGGAGCTGTGCCTCAAGCGGGAGCTATCGGGACTATGTGAGAAAAAGCCTTTTAAGGATTTTGTAGAGTTTCTGACCGTGCTGTATAACGAAAATTTATACGTCGCGGAAGATAAAATGTTGAGTGAGCAGGCCAGGTTAAGAGCTATCGAAAATTTAAAAATATTTGATGGCCTTTTAGACTTTTTCAATGAATACAAGGAGAATGAAAATGACTGAAAACGACGCAATAGAGGCGCTAATGGGGGCATTTGACGAGGGGCAAGATACCGCAAGCGAGCCGCAGGAAGTAGCGCAAGAAACAAGCGAGGCGCCGGTAGCAGAGGCACCAAAGGAGACGCCAAAAAGCGAGGAAGCTACGCAAAAAGAGAGCGCGCCCGCCATAATGACGCCAGAGCAGCAAGCAATGCTTGAAAGTATGGGGCTAGGCGACCTAGGGCAAATCAAAGAGCAATTAGCGCAGTTTCAAGCCGCACAAGCCGCAGCCGCAGAACAAGCTAGGCAGCAAGAAATTTTTAACAAAAATTCGGCGGAGTTTAAAAAAGATTTCCCGACGATAAAGCTAGAGGAGCTAGGCAAATTTGCGGACGAAAACGGCTTTA
>CALCKS010000275.1 GCA_937965895.1 uncultured Campylobacter sp. | reverse complement strand
TAAAGAGTAAGATTAGAGAGCTTATGGAAAAGAGAGCAAATAAATATATGACAAAGGAAAAGTTTTTATGGTTTGATGAGCATTTTAGGATAGAAGCTAAAAAGAAAGAGGCTTATTTATCTAGTCTTACAAATTTAATTTATGAACAAATGCAAGAGAACATAACCATCACATCAGATAAACAGCTAAAAGAACAAGTAGAGCTTCTTGCTGGACAAATAACAGAACAAAGTAAGATCATAGAGGAAGATAAAAAGAAAAGCATAGAAGTCTTAAAAGAAAAAGAACAGCTAGAAAAAGAGCTAGATGATTTAAAAGAAATCCAAGCTAAATAAGACAATGAGATAACAATTCTTAGGGACAAACTAAAAGCACATACTAATCAACAAATAAAGATAGATAAACAAAATGCATTGATAGAGAGTAAGAATAGAGAAAATCTATCTCTAACACATAAAAATGAAAGTTTACAAAGAGAAAATGTCAGACTAAGAGACTTTAATGACAAAAGTCTAGGTCTTTTACTAGAAATAGCAAATATCAACCCAGAGATAAGAGAGATGATAGTAAATGAAATGCCAGAGTTAAGGGGTAAATTTACAAAAGATGATGTTGGAATGGAGATGGGGTAGGGTAAATTTTCTAGAGATATCCAAAGTATAGTAGTAATATAAAATACTTAAGTTTTAGAGAGCTTATTTTCTAGAAGTTTGGTTAGTAGTAAAATTTTTTAATTTTTTATTGCAAATTTAGCTGAGTAAAATTCTCAGATAAAAGATTTGGTTAATCAAAGCGAATGCGAGACACCTTTTATACTCATAGTCGGCTTAGATAGCGACTATAAAAATAAAAACCAAAAATCAATTAAAAGATAAAACGCTATAAAAAGGTGATCAGGTGATTATATGTTCTAGGGGTAGAGTAATGGTAAGTAAATTCTGAAGTATCATAATGCCGTTTATTTATATTATAAAAATCTCATATCGTACCCCAGTACAATAGACATATACTTTTAAAATTTATATAATTCATTCAGAATTTCAAATAATATAACAATAAGGAGAACATGATGGCTAAAGAAGCCGGAGTAGTTAAAAGTATAAACGGGGGAAGCGTAAGAGCTCTTAACAATGCAACTGGAGAAGTAAGAAATCTTAGCGTTGGAGACATTGTCTATCAAAACGAAAAGATAATCACAGATAGTGCTGACTCTAAAGTAACAATAACTCAAACTGATGGTAAAGAAATAACTCTAATAGGTAAAGATACTATAACTCTAGATCAAGATACTAATAATAATCAAACAGTAGCTGATATCTCAGCTCTACAACAAGCCATCTTAAAAGGAACAGATCTTAATGCTCTAGAAGAAACTGCTGCAGGTGGTCCACAAGCAGGTAATGCTGGCGGAGATGGTGTAAGCTTATCTTCTGCTAGCTTTGCAGAAGGAGGCCACATTAGTAACATATATGCTAATTATGGTAATCTACCAGATAGCAACAATAACTATATAAAAAATAATACCGCTATAGGCGGGGCAGCTGAGAATGATAACTCTCAGCCTCAACCTCAACCAGAGCCTCAACCACAACCACAGCCAACTCCTCCAACAATGATGGAAATTCCTTCATCTGCATATAATGCTGAGATTGGACAAACAGCATACGATATTAATAAAACATACACGGTTAAAGAAGGATGGCAGAGCGGTAAAGATAATTATAGTTCTGATACCGACGATAGACCTATGGCTATGGATCATTCTAATAGTTATTTTAAAAATTTGGACGGAGCTCAAGATAAAGAAAAAAGTTCTACTACGCCTCCAAATAGCGAGCTAAAGCATATAAATTCGCCTATATCGTCAGTATTTAAAGACGCTTTACCGGACGGCTTGGTCGAAAATAATAAAATTAACGGCCTGACGTCTAAAGCTAAACACGTAGGCGATGAATTATTCTATAAAGAATACATAAAAGATTATCAAGACAAATTCGATTACCAAGACGGTTGGTTCATAAGCAAAGATAAATCGACTATCATAGGATCGGATAAAGCTAAAAAGCTAGCGATAGTCGGTAAAGATACAGATACTTCAGGTTATGACGATTCGTATACTATAGTAAGAGTAGGCGATAAAGCGCCTTCAGTTTTTGGATCCGATAAGGCTGATAATATAACCGTAGACGGTGCTAAGGTTAAGATGATCTCTACGGGAACCGGAGACGATACGATCAACGTTAAAAATGGAGCGGAAATTTTAACTAATATCAATAGCGGTAGCGGCAACGATACGATAAATGTAGAAGGTAAAGATACGGTAATAAACGGCCAAGAGATAACGGATGAAAAAGGCAATAAACTAAGAGTCGGTGGTATTATGACAGGAGACGGCGACGATACGATCAACGTTACCAACAAAGCCGAAGTTAAAGCTGGAATTTACGACGGAAACGGTAACGATAAAATCAATGCGAGCGGCGGAGCTACCGTAGGAGGCAAAGATTCAGCCGAAGCCCAGCAGCAACGACACGCAGGTATACAATTAGGCGACGGTAAAAATACCGTAACTATCGAAGGAGAGGATACTACCGTAAGCAGGGTAACCGGTTATAAATACGGTGAAGATAAAAACGGCGTTCAATTTGAAACCGAAAACAACGTAACCGTAAAAGATAAAGCCACCGTATCTTTCGATATAGATATAGACAATAGAAATGCAGATAAAGTAACGATTGAAAATGCTACCGTAAAAGGAACTATCTTTACTAATGGAGGTTCTGATACTATAAACGTAACTGGCTCTAAAGTCGGCGGCGTATTAGGCGAAGGCGGTAACGATATAATTAATGTAAGTAAATCTGAAATCGGAGGAGAAGGTAGCTTCTACGGTGATATGCAAAACGAAGCTACAGGCAAATTCGATAGAGATGGAAACGATAATGTGAAAAGAGTTTCGTATCGAGGCGTAAGCGGGGACCAACTAGAAAAGGAATACGGACAGCACTGGAAGCACGGTGACGATTTGATAAATATTTCGAATTCGACTATACACGGTCAAGTTCGGGGTGGTAGAGGTGAACAAGACATTATAAATATAGATAATAGCAAGGTTGAGGGCAGTGTATTCGGCGATTCTTGGAATAGACCGACGGGCGATGAAGGTAGTAAGGACGGTAAAGATATTATAAATATAACTAACAAGAGCGTTATTGAAGGAATTATCGACGGCGAAGGCGGGGACGATATCATAACCGTAAATAACTCTACGGTAAATGGACGAGCTGCTAAAGATTATAAGGGTAATGATATCAAAGAGGCTATCGTAGGCGGCAAGGGCGACGATAAAGTCTTCGTACAAAACGAATCTAACGTAAAAGGCAATATTTCCGGAGATCAAGGGTCTAATATTATAGCCGTAGAGGGTGGCTCGAAAGTAGCTGGCTGGGTTTACGGCGCAAATGCTAAAACCGCCGACATGTATAACGAAACCGGAAATAACACCATAACCGTTACCGGAGAAAATACCGAAGTATCTCGCGTCGGCGACGTAAGCTCGGGTAACTCTACGATAACGATAAGCGATAAGGCTAAAGTAAAATCAGTACATGGCGATAGAGGCGTAGATACTATAATGGTAGACAACGCTACTGTGACAGAAAAAATCGAGGGTGGACACGGCGATGATAAAATTTACGTTAGAAACGGCGCTAGAGTAGAAGGCTACGTTACTGGAGATCTAGATAACGATACTATCGAGGTTTCAGGAGAAAATACTTACGTAAAAGAAGTAAAAGGCGATAAAGGCAACGATACAATTAATGTTTTAGATGGTGCTACTATCGGTGGCAATATTGAAGGCAATAATGGTGCAGACACCATAAATATAGAAAAATCTACTATTAAAGGAAAAATCCAGGGCGATGCTGGCAACGATACTATAAAAGTATCAGATAGCATGATTGAGAAAAACGAGATTCGTGGCGGAGATGGCGATGATACTATAATTATAGGTGCAGGAAATAAATGGTCTACTGAGCATAAAGGCAACCTGGCTATAAACGGCGATGCTGGCAACGATACCACGATCCTTAAAGACGGAATCACTGACAATGGACTTTGGACTACTAATGAAAGCAGAGTTTCTATAACTAATAATGATGGCAACATAGTCATAACCAAGATAGATAAAAGCGATACCGTGGATCTATCTAAGTTAGCTGCGGCAGTAGACAATGATTTAAAATCAGTAGATATAACTAGCGTAAATGGCGGCAAGTTAAATATTACAGCACAAGATATCCTGGATATCAATAAGGCTACTGGCTCTATACTTACTATAAAAGGTGGTAGCGATGATACTATCCATAATACCGATGGATCTACGTGGAAAAAGAACAGCGATGGAACGTATTCTACAACAGTTACAGAAAACGAAACTACACATACTGTAACGATCAAAATAGAAGATAGCATTACGCCAGATTTATAACCCCCCTAGTAAAATCCAAGAA